>CAYZUM010000001.1:0-57164 GCA_964481455.1 uncultured Methylomonas sp.
TCCCTGGGCTTTACGCTTGCATGAGTCACTGTTTTCATTAGGGCGTAAGCTCTACTCTCCCAATTTAGGCGGCAGACTTTAGTTTATTAGCAAGGGATCTAACCCTTTTTTTAAATCTAAAGCGCGAAGATCATCAAAGCCACCTATGTGTTGTTCACCTATATAGATTTGCGGCACAGTTCTACGCCTGGTTTTTTGCATCATTTCTTCTCTTAAACCTATTGTGCTATCGACGTTAAGCTCAGTGTAGGTTGCCCCTTTCGCTGTTAATAGGCGTTTTGCCATCGTGCAGTATGGGCAAAGGTTACTTGTGTAGATGATTATTTCAGGCATATTTAATTTTTTACGTATGTTTAAGTAAATAAGTGATTCATTATACTGGAAGTAAGGCTAGACGGATATCAGTAACAAATATATAGGCCAGGTTTTACAAAATGTTAAAATAGCATTTTTCTATCAATTTAGGTAACACGCACTCAATAACCTACCCACTAAAATCTGACTGAGTTGCCATTCTTGTTCACAAGCTCTGCTTGGGAATGCATGGATGAACAGCTCTGCTGTGAGAGGCTTAGGTAAGCAGAGCTTACTCATCATGCGTTTCCAAACAGAGTTTGGGAACGAGAGCAGGCGCACTTTCAAGCTACCATCATTATTTTTGGGTGGTTTTTTTATTACGAGTTGCCTTGCCTTAGGGAGATGGGAAAAAATAATGGCTACCGACTTAAGAAGGGACAAAGGACAGGAGTGCAATAGCGTCAGCTATTGCACTCCTGTGAAATTTCTTAACATGCCTTGTCCCGTCTTAAGTTGGTAGACCCAATAATCATCCAATATTGCGGGGGTTTTTGTCCGTCTTCGGTGTTGCACAAACAGTTACGTAGCCTGCTATGCGCCTGTTTTTGCGCCTTGAAGACAAACAAAAATCCTGCGTTAGTTGCCCAACTTATTTCGTGCCCATTCCTAGTATTTCATCGCTAGCCTACTTTTGCTTCAACAATAACTCTTCCAGGCTAAGGGCAAAATAAACAGAGGAAGTGTTGCCATACTATAATGAACATAAACAAATATATATGATGTATTCTTTAAACCGTTTAATTTTAATTGATTCATACAAAGAAGGTGAGTTGCAGGAAGTGCGACTGGATGGCCATACAAACTTAAATGGCGTTAATGGTGCTGGAAAAACGACTTTATTGCGTTTGATCCCTTTATTCTATGGTGAGCGACCAGGTCGCTTAGTCCCTAAAAGTCGAGTGAATGATAGTTTTGTGCAACATTACCTGCCGCGCGAGTCATCGTATATTATTTTTGAATATCAGCGGCATGATCAAATTTGCCAAGTTGCAATTTACGCGTCACCTAATGATGAAGGCTTGTGTTATCGGTTTATTGACAAGCCTTTTGAGCATGATGATTTTATAGAGCAACATGATTCGGGTGAGTCTTATCCTATTTCTTGCCGACATTTAAAAACTCATCTTTTAAAACGCCAGGTCCAGTGTAGTAGGCAAATTACTGCCTGTAGTGAATATCGCACTATCATCCAGAATTTACCGCATAACAAAGGACAGGATATGCGCCAGCTGATAGCGCGTTATAGTTTTTGCCAGGGAAGTTCTGGGCAGCGCTTAAAGGATATAGAAAAGATCATTACCGGCATGTTTATGCGCTCTACGGATTTTTCCGATTTGCGTGAAATGCTGGTTAACTGTATAGATGAAAGTCGGGACTCTATTGCCTTAGAATTACAAATGGAGACGCTGGATAATTGGTATAAGGAATATCGTGCCTATCAGCAAGTTGAGCAGGAACGTCCTAAGGTCGAGTTGTTGAATCAAGTTGAAAGTGCTTTATTGCTAACCGAGCAAGGCTTGGGTGAATTGCTCGTGCGTCTGGAAAAGCGACTTAAGCTAAGTGAGCAACTAGAGCAGGAGCAGCGCGAAGCAGGATCTGTCTGTTATGAACAAGTGGAAAAAGTACAGACGTCGTGGGAAGAAGAGGAATTAATACTTAAATCTGCATTGGCGACGACCAAAGCTGATCTAGAGCAATGTCAGCGACAGCAAGCACAGTTGGAGAAAGAGAAAGGCGTTTGGGAAACGAAAGAGATAAGCTCTAAAAAACTTCTTTACCAGCGCCTGGATTCGCTTAAATTTTCTTTAGCCACTGAGCAAGATAATAAAGCGCAGCTAATGTCTGATGTGCAGGATATAGAGGCGGAATTTAGACGTTTACACGCTGAAAAAGAAAAGTTTTTTGACGCGCAGGTGCACGGGTATGAATTACAAAAGCAACAGGTTCAGCAAGAACTCGCTCAGAAAAAAGAGCTGGCAACGGCTGAAACCACCGAAAATAAAGAGCAAGTGCGTCATGCGAGCGAACAGAAGCAACAACAAAACAGGGCTTTAACACTGAGTTTAAGTGAGCAGCTAGGGGCTATTAATAGTCAGATTTCTCAGGTTCAGGCTGATCCTGTATTAATTGAAGATCGTGAAATAAAATTAGAGCTTTATGATCAATATTTACTGCAGAAACAAGAGGCTGAAACAGAAGAGTCTGCCGTTGAGCAAGAAATACGTATGCATAAATCGACAGTGGATGCCGTTTTTCAAAAGAAGCGTCAAACTGCGGAAGAGAAACAGGGCTTACAAGAAAAAATGAATGCGCTTGAATTGCAAATCAATGCTGATAGCGCAAGTTTATTAAGTTTTTTGCGTGAATATAAACCAGACTGGGGGAACAATATTGCCCGGCTAATTCAGCCTGAGTTATTATTGCGCGATGATTTAGAACCCGTTTTATTAGAGCAACAAGCTGGTTTTTACGGTGTTTCTTTACAGTTAGAGGCGGTAGCTACAGACCGATCAGTTGATGAGCAAACATTGCGTGATGTTTTACAGGATTTACAGCAACAAAAAGAGCCGCTAGTCTTAGCCGAAAATAATACCGAGACAGAACTACAGCAACTAGGTCAGCAAGATAGCACTCTACAGAAAAAGCATAAACAAAAGGTGTTGGTGAAGGGGCAAGCTGTTAGCAAATTACAAACCTTAAAAGAGGAATTAAAATCTTTAAAACAGCAAATTATCCAAAGTAAAAAAGTACGTGAGACGTTATTAAAACAGCAACTTTCTGATGTTAATGAACAAATTCAACACAACAATGCACAACTTGCATTATTACAGCAACAGTTACAAGAAGAATTACAGTTATTGAGTTCAGCGCTAGTCGAAAAAATCGCAAGCTTCACTGAGCAAGCGAGCCAAGAGCAAGCGATAGCAGAGTCAGAAGTCACTCGTCTTAAGGGTTTGAAAGCAAATGAATTAGCTGAATTAAACCAGCAACGCTTACAAAGTATGCGCGAGCGTAAAGTTGATACAGCCACTTTGACCACTTTAGAAACGAAAATAGGCGCGCTAAAAAAAGAGCTTGCAGAAGCCGAACAGGCGCAAGAGCTGGTTAAGCAATATCAGCGCTGGCTAGAACAGGAATGGCTTAGGTATGACGTAGTTTTGACGGAACTTAGACAATATCGCACGACTGAACAACAGCAAAAACAACAATATGATATGTTGTACACCACCTATCAGCAACAACGTAAAGCGCTGGATGAGCAGTTAGAGCAGATTAAAAAAGGCATTAAACGCTATGAAAAGGAAGTCACTACCGTCAAAAAAGTTCTAGATGACCTAGCGATTTACCCTAAAAAAATGCCCGATGAAGTCAGCTTTGACAGTTCGCATCATTTACATTTACTACAAAGTCATTATCGTATCTTAAGCAGTAAACATAAAACCCAACGTAAGGAACTAACCGATTTAGTACGGCATTTAAAACGCGTATTAACGGCAGTTCCCAATACCCGACCGTATAGTTATTATGCGGCAGTAAATGAAGAGCTAGGATTAGACAGCGATGAAATGTTATGGCTACCCGCCTTGCAGGAGTGGTTTACATCCAGTGCGGATGATACCAGGCGATGGCTAGTGATGCAGGCACAGACTTTTGGTAGTGCGATTCGTAATTATCAACAGGCTTTGCAGCGTTTTGACCGGGGGATAGATTCTTTGTCGCGACGCTTGGCGGCGAATATTGATAAGAATATTAGCTTTGAAAAAATTGAAAGTATCCAGGGGCGCTTAACCTCGAAAGTAAAAACGTTGGGTTATTGGCAGCAGATTGTTCAATTTACCGAGCACTATGATGAATGGAATCGTCATAGCGAAGGTCAGTTACCTGCGGATGAGTTTGCTGAAATTGTGCGCCGTGTGGCAGAGCAATTACAAGGCAAAAATAAAATGGAAATGAAGCTGGTTAATTTACTGGAACTGGAAATTATCGTCACTGAAAATGGCCGTAGTAAACGTGCGACACATGCGGAAGAGTTACGTCAAATTTCCAGTCATGGTTTATCTTATTTGATTTTATGTGTATTTTTTATCGCTTTGGTCAATATGATCCGTAAAGATCAGCCAGTACGGTTTATCTGGCCTATGGATGAGTTAAAAGAATTACACCAGTTAAATATAGAAATGTTGATTGAGATTTTAACCAATAATAATATCACCTTGCTTTCCGCCTTTCCTGACCCTGATCCAGACGTATTGGCTTTCTTTAAAAACCGTTATCAGGTACATGGTTTTCGTGAGTTGATAGAAATGGATATGGACAGTGACTATATGGCAACTCTGAAGCCTTTAGCGTTTGATGTTGAGCTACCAGTGCCAGCAGTGACAGAGGAGGTGAGTGATGTTTGAGTCTTTAGTTAAGCGCTTATTACAAGGAGATTTTATTTGTAAAGTCAGTGATGAAGCAGGTTTTCAATATTTACAAAACTCAGAAAACCATTTTCAGCTAGAAGATTATTTACAGCGTTTAAATTATCGTCTTGCTAGCACTCAGAATAAGCTCGCTTATTACGCTGCCTATATCGAAATAAACAATAGCGCACGACAAGACATACGTAAAGTGTTCCAGCAGTTTCGCTTAGAGTTGCACCCAGTGGTCGAATGGCTGGATATGATGATGGCTTGTTTAAAGCAAGATGCGGTTTTATCCCCTGGCGATACTTTAGCATTTTCCAGTTTATTGCAAGTGATCGAAAATAATCAGGCCTTAGCGGATCGGCTACAGTCCTTTGCAAAATTTAAAGACTTTAGCAGTAGCGAAGACTCGGTCAAAGGTCGTCTGGAAAAATTATTAAGCACTTTACATAAGTGGGGCTACTTGCAATTAGCGAATCGTGACACTTTGATTTACCAAGTCACTGGCAAGCTGGATTATTTCTATCAATCCTTACAATTTATAAAGGAGCATGAGGACATTCCTATCGAACAAGACGACGAGACGGTTGAGCAAGGGAGCTTATTTTGATTCAGGCACAAGCCCTGGAGCGCTTATTTAAAGCCATGGCGAATCACAGTGATTTAATTGCTCAAGCGTATTATGACGGCGTGGTTTATAAGGACAGCAAAAATCAACGAGCATTAAACCAATTAAAGCAGTTGAAAATTCTGGTTAATCATAGCGTAGATGGTTACCGAATATCCGCACGCCTAGGTCAGTTTGTCGATAGCGCCTTAAGCAGTGATCGTCTGCGCCGTTTAGATACGGACTTAGCCAGTTGGGTGGATACACTAGAACAGCAAATTCTTTTATATCAGGATGCCTGGGATGAGAATCGTATAGCAGATTCGGGAAATTACAGTGCTGAAATTGAGCGTTTAATTTTCGACTTATCGGATAACCTAGAAGAAAACACCAGCTATTTATTGATGTTAATCAATAGCCGCTTTGCCAATGTACGCACCTTGGCAGAAAAGAAAAAACAAAATGTATTTTACATTTCGCGAGTCGAATTATTAGTACAGGCCATCAGTGCTTTGCAGCCTGAATATTTACTAGAAATGGTCGAAGATCACCCTGCGCTTTATCTGTTTTTGGAACAGCATTTAATTCGCTTATTACCTATTTATCATCAACGCTTACAGGACATATTAGACAAGCTTAAAACCTTTCTGTTTGAGCTACGAAAAATAGAAGTACGGGCACAGCTAGTACAAGGTTTTGCTTTTTTTCTACGCCAAAATCCGGGATATGAAATGCAGGAGTGGAGTGAGCAAGAGAGCATTCCAGAGCAATGGAATCAAATTAAACCACTGCAATTCTCTATCTCAGCAAATACTTTAGATTATGGCGTAGAAGAGGAATTAATTAACATTGCTCAAAAACTCCGTGTAGATAGTGAGGTATTACTTAGTAAAAAACGAAAACAACGGATACATAAAATTGCAGTGGTTAAGCGTGATATTCAAGTGATGGAGTTGCCGCTGTATCGTAAATGGTTAAGACGTTATTTTGTTTTACTAGAGCAACAAACGGGGCAGACCGTTTCAGCACTTAGTTTTCAGCAAAAATATGTGAACGATATTGAGCCTACTCTTTGGTTAGGCTGTGTCTTAAATGAATGGTTACGCCAGCAACAACGACATAGCCATATCAAGTTGGAATTTATTCAGTTTGAAAACTATGCGGCTTTTACGGGGAATAAAAAAGTGAAGGATATTGTCTTAAGTTGGCAAGCGGATGTCGGATAGGTGACAGCTAATCTTGCGAATGATAAAAAATTCTTAGAATTTTATAGAAGTGGCTGAGTCAATATTGGTGAGATGCTTGAAAAAGGGAAAACCTGGGCCAAAGGCAAAAAATTAGAATAAAGGAATGGGAATCAAATAACGTGTGCATTCTGACGTGTCTTTTTGTTCGCCTTCTGCGTTGCGACAACAGTTACGTAGCCTGCTATGCGTCTGCTTCCGCGCCTCGAAGACAAACAAAAATCCTGCGTCAAATGCGCACGTTATTTTATTCCCATTCCAAAGGAGATAAACACAAATCTACATGCCCCTTTATGGTGAAAATTTATTTCTTCTTGAGCCAATTTTGTTAGGTGTCAGGCCTTAAGTTTATCGCAGTATTGGTTTAATTCGCAGCTAAAGCTCGCTCCTACCGTTAGTGTGTGATGACACGGGGTAATTCTTTTGCCTGTGCAACCCAGTCTTCTACTTGTGATGTCGTTGGTACTTTGCGCACCAGGCTTTTCTCTTCATTTAACTCGGTCATCTTTATCTGTAGGTTTTCGGCTTTGCGTTGTGCTAATTCAGGTACTGTATCGACACCTGAAAATTTGAGTAAGTCCGCATATTGGGTGCTTACGCCTTTGATTCTTGCTAAGTCAGCGCGGTTAACCCAGTTGAGTATTTGTTTTTCAGTTAAACCGGATTTTTCAGCTATTTCTTTGCGTCCTTTTTTTTCACAGCATGATTGCAACAGGTTTTCTAATGAGGTGATACCTGCTTCTTCCAGCTTTGCTGCGTATGCTTCGCCGATACCTTCAATTTCAGATAGTTTTGCCATTTCTTGTTCCTTCTTGTGGGTTAGTTATTAAATTCTTAAGTATGCTGTTTTTTAGAATACTAAGGGAGCTGGAAATAAATAAACGTCCAATATTGGGCAGTATTTTTGTTCGTCTTCAAGGCGTAGTAACAGGCGCATAGCTCGCTACGAAACGGTTACTACAACGTAGAAGACGGACAAAAAGACCCGCAATCTTGGATGATGTGTGTTTCCAGCTCCCTAAGGTATGCAGTTGAAAATAAGTTTAGCAACGCGCAACAATTAAATTGCAAGCCCTGCAATTCTACTTCGTTACCATGACATGGCGATACGATTAATACTTTCGATGAAGCGAATTCATAGTACGCTAAAAACTAGATTTCTAAAAGTGATTTTATTTAAATTTTTTAGTTTACTAACTTTTGCGAGATATGTGGAGCAGCTTTCTGAATAATTTACTTAGGGTTCAGATGTTAATAATACCCAGAATTAGTTTAGAAGATTATGAAATATTAAATTTTGGCTAGGTCAGAGGACTAGGTTGCGTAGGAACCGTCTTCAACTGCGGAATAAAAAAAGCATTATCTATTTCGTGGCTAAAGACCACTCCTACCTTCATTAATAATTCAATAGGTTTTATTCTCTAGGGTAACTCGCAATAAATAAATTACCCATATTGCACAGGATTTTTGTTCGTCTTCAATGCGTAGAAATAGGTGCACAGGCTACGTAAGTCACGGCTTTCTCATAAAAAACTGGCATGATATTTGTCCAGATTACAAACTCAATAAAATCAGGCATTACAGAATTTATTAAAATTAATTTTCTATAAAAAATGATTATTGAAAAATAAAAACCAATGACATTAAAAACAAATAACCTTATATATCATTACGTTATGTAAATTAAAAAATATGCCAAGTTTTTATGAGAAAGCCGTGCTACGTAAGTACTCAAGAAAAATTGATTTAACCTTTTTGAAAAAGTATAAAATCTCCAATTTTCAGTGTAATTTTTGGAAATTTGAATATATTTTTACAAAAAAATAGAAAATATTAACTAAAGTCATGAATTTCTACCCTCATAATTTTAGTTAAAATAATAATGCCTAAGTACTTAACTATTTCTACAGCGCAGGAGACGGACAAAAAGACAAGCAAGGTTATTTGTTGCGAGTTACCTAAGTTGGTAGCCCTAAATCGTTTAGTAAAAACTATGCACTTTAGTGCAAGACTTTTAGTAATGTCTTTCCGTTTTTGGAAAGCTCTATAAATCAAAGTGTCGCGTAGCGACTCCATTTTTTTACTTTAGTCCGTAGTTGTAAACTGCGGACAAGGACTTTCAGTCCGCATTCAAACTATGGATCTTTCAGCAGTCCATCGTGGTTGATTTGGAGCGAGCACGAAATATCATGTGCTATCGATTTTCAACCCAACAATGTTGTAGCATGCCTCAGTATATATTTTAGACAGTTTAATAAACATCCCTTACATAACGTTTATCTTTTTTCATTTGATTGACGTATTCTTCAGCCTGCTCTGCTGATAAATTACCCTGGTCGGCAATTATATCATGTAAAGCGGTATCAACATCTTTGGCCATACGGTAAGCATCACCACAGACATAGAAATAACCACCTTGTTCGAGTAGGGTAAATAATTCTGCGCCTTGTTCACGCATCCGGTCTTGTACGTAGATTTTTTCTTCTTGATCACGTGAAAAAGCGAGATCTAATTTACTTAAAATCTTGCTTTGTTGCATCGATTCAATTTCTTCCCTGTAGATAAAATCAGTTTCAGCATTACGGTCGCCAAAAAATAACCAGTTAATGCCTTTTGCATTTCTAAATTCACGTTCTTGTAGGAACGCGCGGAAAGGTGCGATACCTGTCCCCGGGCCGACCATAATCATTGGGGTATCGTTATTTTCTGGAACTCTGAAGACCTTGTTAGGGCTAAAGAAACAGCGCACTGCTGTGTTCTCATCTGCTATATCAGCAAGGTAGGTTGAGCAAACGCCTTTGTGTTCACGCTCATGGCTGTTATAGCGTACACTACTGATCGTTAAGTGTACGGTATCAGGGTAAGCTTTGCCACTGGAAGAAATAGAGTAGGCTCTATGCTGCAGTGGTTTTAATAAAGCGATAAACTCTGCCGCTGAAAATTGCATTTCTGGGAATTGTAACAGCAAGTCTAGCGTGTCACGTCCCCACAGGTAAATTGCAAGTTTGTCTTTGTCTCCAGAGTTTAATAAATTATTTAATTCTTGATCGCCGGAACGTTTGGCAATTTCTTCTAATATTTCTTTACTTGGCAGCTTTATTTCAAAGTGATCACATAATGCTTGTGTTAACGGCATTAGTTCACCGTTAACAGGCTCATCTTCATCACCTGTGCAACCTATCGCTTTAACAATGTCTGCGGCGAGTTCGGGACAGTTGACAGGCACAACGTTCAGTGCATCACCTGCTTCATAGCTTAGTTCAGAACCTGCAATGGAAATTTCGAAATGGCGAATTTCTTTGGAAGAATCGGGGCTACTCAATAGGCGATTAGCGACGAGCTTTCCTGGGAATGGGTTTTTACGACCGTATTTAGCTGTTGCTTTAGTGCTGCTGTTATCTATTGATAGGCTTGTTGCGCCATTAGACATGAGCGGGATCGTGTTACTAATCCAGGCTTCAGCGGCATCATCAAAATCAACATCACAATCGACACGTTCATACAGGCGTTTAGCGCCTAGTTTTTCCAAGCGTTGGTCCCAGTCTATACCCGCCTGGCAAAATAAGTCATAGCTGGTATCACCCAGTGCCAGTACCGAATACTTCATTTGGGATAAAGCTATGTTGTCATCAGTATTTATAACATCCCACAGCATTTGTGCATTATCAGGCATTTCGCCTTCGCCGTAGGTACTGGTAATGATCAATAAATACTCAAGTTTGATAAAGCTATCCGCCTCAATTTCATCCATGCTTAATATATCTGGATTTAAGCCATGCGCTTTGGCAGACTGAGCAACGTCGTGGGCAACAGATTCAGAATTGCCGGTTTGGGAGCCGTATAATATACTAATAGTGCGGGCATTAGCAGTATCACCCAAGCCTGCATTTTGCAATATATGGGAATGCATTCCTGCAAAAAAACCACCTAACCAGGCTTGTTGAGCCTCGTTGAAAGGTAAGTTTTGAGAGTTATTTGCTATTTTCATGTGGCTAATTTTAAAAAAGTGTCTCGTGTAATATAAGCGAGTTTTTAAAGTGCTAGCTTAGATTATCTATGTTTTGCTTGATAATTTAAGCCAACTTACAATATTACTCTTTGTTTAATACATGCTTATTTTATGACTTAAGGTGGAGATTCAAATACCTTTTTCCTGATAATTTAAACAGGAATGAGGCGCATGTTAGTTGGTAAGCGTTCAGTCCCCTCCTTAACAAGGGAATGAGAATCAAATAACGTGTGTATTCTGACGTGTCTTTTTGCTCGCCTTCTGCGTTGTGGAAACCGTTACGTTGCCAGCTATGCGCCTGTTACCGCGCCTTGAAGGCAAGCAAAAACACTGCGCCATCATTGCACAACTTATTCAATTCCCATTCCTAAGGAGGGATTAGAAAAACTTTTTCAACCCTAGGTTTTCAAAGGGGATGTGAACGGTTACGTTAGTTCTACTGTCTGCTGATTAATCCAGCTTTAAGCGGCCTCTTTGGTTTTTATTATGTCCTGAATAACAGCTTGACTGTTAAGTGTCGATAAATATTCATCGACACTTGGAATATCTGCAAGCGCGTGAGTATTTTTTCCCGTCTGTTCAATAATCCAGTTAGTCGAACCGATAGAGTAAATGCTTTGTACATCACGCATCATTAGCGCCTGCTTATAATCATTTAAACGCTTATTGGCTAAGAGTGTCGCAAGTTGAGCATCATTATAATTAGCGTAGGCTCCGCGCGTTTCTTTAACTAAAGCATCTTGCAGTTTTCTCGCTTTTACCGTGATCAGCTGTTGCGCAGTAGCTTCGGTTTGCTGTGGACCGTGTGCTTGAGTTGCTGCAATTTGCGTTGCCTTATTCAATACTGCAAAACTATTAATCATCTTAAAGGCGAGAGGGCTATCTGTTTCACCATAATCAGGTGTCTGACCGGCAAATAAAACACTATTATTTGCAAAAGCTTCTTGTACCTGAATAATTTGTTGTTGTGCCTGGTCTACTGCGAGCTCCTCAATCATTACTTTACGATCAATTGTTTTAGCAATAAATTCCGCTGTCTGGGTTTTATATAGCCATAGAGGAATAGCAAATTTAAAATGCTGGCGTTCATTTTCCCAGTTATCCAGTAATTTTTGGGCAACACTGGACTCAACGTAATCAGCGTGCTGTTCTAACATGGCTAAGATAAATTGCTCATGCGCTCGTGCTGTATCACTGTCTTCATTTAAAGGTCTAATTTCGACAGAAGAAGCATCAAATAAGTGTTGCAATGTATCTTCAGGGTCATACTGATATGCATTTCCGCCAGACATTCCATTACAGAAACCTTTACCAAAACTACCCAGGTTTAAGACAGCACCGTTGGTCATATATTCACAGGCAAAATCACCAACGCCTTCGACCACCGCCATGGCACCTGAATTACGCACGGCAAAGCGGTCTCCTGCTTCACCATTAATAAAGGTTTTACCGCCCGTTGCACCGAATAATGAGAAATTACCAACTAAAACATTCTCGCCAGGTACTTTATGCCCACCCCCTGGCGATCTAATGATAATAGTTCCGCCGCAAGATGATTTACCGACACCATCATTACAGGTACCAGTATGTTCCATGCGCATACCGTCATTGTTAAAGGCACCGTAGCTTTGCCCCGCAGAGCCATGAGTACGTACAATCAGTGTGTCAGGTGCTAAGTAGCGCCGCTGATGCTGGTTAGTATAAACTTTGGCATGCTCAGTCTTTAGTTGATATGCCAACAGTCGTTCTATATCAATTGCAGTCTGACCACCGACAGTCTTATGGCGGTTATTGAGTTTAAATTCAGCCCCTTCAACGATAACTTGATGTTGTCTGGCGGCTATAAAGTCAGTTTTGAATTGCTCAATGATTTTGTCATCAATGGAAAAATCAGCTTCCAGATAAACGGGGCGGGCTATATGCACAACATCAACGTAATGGAGTAATTTAGCAAAGTCCATTTGGCCAATCATGGTTTGGTGATCCATCAAATGTAATAAATCTGTTTGACCGCGTATTTCCGCGAGACTCTGGTAGCCAAGAGAGGCAAGAATTTCACGTACTTCATGAGCCAGATTCATAAAATATTGTGCTAAAACGCGTGGGTCACCTTTAAATTCTTCATGAAGGGTGGTTAAGCCTGCTGGGCAGCGGACATTACAGTTTTTTGCCATGACGCAACGTAGCATCATCAGTGCCGCGGTACCGAACTCAAATGAATCACCGCCCAGTATGGCTGATTTAATAACATCTGAGCCATTCTGATGTGCAGCACTACAGCGCAATATGATTTTATCACGCAAACCATTGGCAGAAAGCGCCTGATGTACTTCGGAAATGCCTATTTCAGGTGAACGGCCTGTATTTTTTAAACTTGTTACCGCAGCGGCACCCGTTCCGCCAGTATTACCTGCGACGTTAATAACATCGGCACCTGCTTTAGCAACGCCGACAGCAATAGTGCCGATGCCTTCGGAAGAGACTAGTTTAACCACTACTCTAACGCGAGCGGCTTTGGCATCGTGAATGAGCTGGCCTAAATCTTCAATAGAATAGGTATCATGGTGTGGGGGAGGGCTGATTAATTCAACTTGAGGCGTACCACCTCGTGCTGCTGCAATCTCCACAGAGACTTTAGCGGCAGGTAGCTGTCCACCTTCGCCTGGTTTTGCACCCTGGGCAATTTTAATCTCAATTTCTTCAATATTTAAGTCAGCAAGATAACCCGCCCAGACGCCAAAGCGGCCAGAAGCAAATTGTTTGATCTTACTGGATCTAAGGGTATTGAAACGACTTGAATGCTCCCCCCCTTCGCCCGAATTACTCATTGCGCCAGCAATATTAGTACCTTGTGCAACCGCCTCATGAGCTTCTGCTAATAACGCTCCATGACTCATTGCGCCTGTCGCTAATGCGGCTGTAATTTCATGTGCAGCTTGTACATCACTTAGGCTGATGGCGGCGCGAGCGCTAACAATATTGCTGAGATAATTTGCGGCAAGACTACCGGCCTCATCAATCGTAATATTAATCGCTGTCTTTGATACATTAGTCGCCAGACCCTGAGCAGCAAAACGTGATTCTAAATGTTCTGCCAGATTTTTTAAACGCTGTTCTGAAGACTCATTGTTTAAACGAAGCTCAAAGCTTTTATCCTGCTGGGTAACCGTCAATCCACGAATACTGTAATTAATATTCCCGTGTAGATTCTGCTTGCCTAAAATAGCATCAAATTCAGCTGTGTCCATCGCACGAGAAACATCAGCAGGGTAACTCATTACGTCACGTAAGGCAGCTGGTCGACTATCACGCTCCTGCATCAGAGTTTTACTGAAATTACGATAGGCAGGGGTGACACCAAAACTATCAATTTGTTCGGGCGTACGTTTCTCATAGCCAAAATCGGTATAGGCAGTATCGCTCACTGCGGGTGATTTATGCTGATCAATATACAGAATATCTTCATCCGTCATATTGATATATTCACGCACAGAAGTATTGCCAAAGGTGTGGCCTGCACCTTCATTCCGTTCTTTAAATAGGCCTAAGAAAGGGATATCACTTTCATTATTTACGCTTAAGGCTTTTGCATGCCATTCAGTGGCGCTGGCTGCAATATCTGCAAAACGAACACCCCCCACAGATGAGTTGATGTTAGGGAAATATCGTTCTAGGATAGGTTCGTCGGTATCCAGGTAATTTGACTCGAAAAATTCACCGCCTATGTAACTTTCTGCAGTGCATAAGCCAAATTTACCCATGGTTTTCATCAGCGATTTTTCCACCGCTTTTTGGTAACTG
This sequence comes from uncultured Methylomonas sp., assembly GCA_964481455.1. Taxonomy (GTDB): domain Bacteria; phylum Pseudomonadota; class Gammaproteobacteria; order Methylococcales; family Methylomonadaceae; genus Methyloprofundus. Next base: position 14,428 of record CAYZUM010000001.1, read on the forward strand.
TCTAGGGCGGCCTGTTGTTTATCTGTGCTATATTGAGAGATAACGCGGTTATGCACACTCAAAGGGCAAATTGCCGAAGCGCCAAAGCCCAGAATAGTGGCAACATCATGTGCACTGACGGCCTGACCCGTTTCAGCAATAAGGGATGAGTTAAAGCGTAAACCTTCTTTCACTAAATATTGGTTTGCAGCCGAAACAAGCAGCAGGGCAGGGATTGCAGCCTGTTTTTCGCTGATGTTGATATCGCTGAGGATAATGATACCAGTGTTTTGTCTTGCTGCTTGCCCGACCAGAAGACAGGCATCCGTTAACGCCTGAATAAGGTTTTTACCGTTTTGCTCTGCATCTTCTGTGTCAGGTGCATATAAAGCATCAATTGTCACCACGCTAACGGTAGATTGCTGGCGAATCTGAGCTAATTGAGTGCGCTGTAAAATTGGCGAATTAATGACCAATTGCTGACTATTGAGTTCTGAGAATGTGGGTTTTGCACCCAGTGCAACCCGTAAGGTCATGCCATCACTTTCGCGTAATGAATCTAGAGGCGGGTTGGTTACCTGAGCAAAGCGTTGGCTGAAGTAACGTGACATTCCACCTTCAGTGCCAGACAGTGCATTTGGAGTAATGCCGTAACCCATAGCGGATATTTTCTCTAAGCCAGTGCTTAACATAGGGTCAAGTAAGAACTTGAAGCTTTCCTGATTGAGTGAGTAGGCAGTATGCTGTTGATCTATATTAAAGGCGTGTTGATTATCCATGTCTGCCAATGCAGCGGCTTCAAGTTCATCCAGATGAATTGCACGAGCTTTTAACAGGGCATGATAATCGGTTTCTTTTGCCAGACGGTTCATGACTTGAGAGCTGTCGTATGCCTCGCCAGTGCTATGGTCAAAATAGATCATACCGCCCGCTTCAATACGTCCACGCTTTAAGACATCCTCGGAAGGAAAATCAATTTGACCGGCTTCTGACATAACGGCCAGGTAATCAGTCGTTTCAACCGAACGTAAAGGGCGTAAGCCAAGACGATCAAGACGTGCTCCAACGCGAACGCCATCATTAAAAATCAGCGCAGCAGGGCCATCATTTTTTTCTTCATATAAACTGAAATACTCTAGCATGGCCTTTACATCAGCTGATAGAGTAGTGTCATTTTCCCAGGCAGGTGGCATCATCGCTAAAATAGCGGTGATGATATCCAGTTTATCTTCATGAATACGGCGTGATAAGGTTTGATCTAAACGACTGGAATCAGATTGACCTAACGGAAAAACCAGATTTTTTCCATGCTGTCTGGCAATCGCTTGCTCGCTGAGCCGATTTTTCTTATCCGTATTTAACTCACCATTATGTGCCATAAAACGGAATGGCTGAGCCATCATCGTTGCAGGAGCGGTGTTGGTAGAAAAACGCGTATGAAAAAATAGAGTGGAAATTTCGTGGTCTTTATCGTAAAGATCAGTGAAATAGGGAACCACTTCATTTGAGTTTAAACGGCCTTTATAAACCTGAGTACGGGAACTCATGGAGAGTGGATAAAACCCATCCAACTCATGATGTGTAAACCCTTCTTCTTCGATGGATAACAGTGCTTCTTGAATAGAGTATTCGAATTCATCATGACTGGCTCCTTGTTCTAAGGATTCTGGGCGGCCAAAAATAACCTGTTTAATGGGGAGTTGTGCCTTAATGGATGCGGCATTAAGAACGCTGTTATCCACAGGAATATCGCGCCATTTAATGATCGGTAAGCCAAATTTATGTAAATTTTTATCGACTAAATCATGTGCAGCAGAGTCGTAATGGCTATGATCTTCAGGAAAGAAAAAGTTAGCGACACCGAATTGACCTAATTCCAGATTTTGATCTGCTGTCACTTTGCGAAAAAATTTAAGTGACAAATCAATGTTGACGCCAGCACCATCGCCAATGCCCTCTGCACTCATACCACCACGGTGAGGAATGGTGCACAATGCTTCGTGTGATTTGTTCAGCAAATCATGTGTCTGTTTGCTCTGTTTATGAGTAATAAAGCCTACTCCGCAACTATCTTGAGAGGAATTAGCGTTATACAACATTTGATCTTTTTTATTCAATGGGGAATTTTTCATTCATCCAACCCGCTTTGTAGCATGATATATGGTATTAACGATGCAATCAGTTATGAGGTATTTGTAGAGTGTATGAGTTGCGTTTGATTATTCGCTTGTTTGTATACATTCCAGCACCTTATGCTGATCAAAGTGACCTATAAAACCATGTTTGTTAGTAAAGTTTTTCTGTAGTGAAACCGTTAAATACTATCATGGAATAATCATACTGTCATTTTTACGAGAGTTGAATGTTATCAAATGTTGTTGACTAAGGAATGTGAGTGAAATAACTTGTGCATCTATAGGTGCGAATTCATTCGCACGATACTAACTGAAATATGACGCGGTCCCTTCTTATGTTGGTAGCCTCTCATGGCTATCAACATTATGCGAGACAAATGATATTTAAAGTAACCACAGGAGTGCAATAGCTTCAGCTATTGCTATTTCGGACACGCTAAAGTGCGACACTCCTGCTCTATGTCCCGTCTATAACTGGTAGCTTAAACTACCGATCAGGTATATAGAAATTATTGACGAGTGAGCTATCTTTCTAAGTTACTTTTGACGGGGCTGATTTATCCGCATAATGCGAATGAATTCGCACCTACAGTGGTTCACGTTATTTTTGAGTTTAATGACATCATTTTTTGATCTAAAGTTACCTTCCTCATTGTGAGTTTACGTTACCAAATCACCTTGCGAATTTTTTTAATTTCCCTCTGCACCCTTATGTTAGGCGGTGGTATTGCCATTTCGCAGGCACGTAAATCAGTGAGTAATGATGTCGACTCATCAATCAGGCTGGCTTTGCAGTTGATAAAAATCAGTGAGGGTACTACGCAATCTAATCAAACTGACTGGATTTATCGCTTAAGTACCTTAGCCTTTTTACGGCTTCTTTGATTAATCTTCTTTTCTCCAAGTCCATCATTTGTATATTTGTATATTGGGGGGCGGAGAGGATAGTATACCTAAATCATAATCGCTGGATACGCTAGAAATTAAACTTACAAATACCCAGCACTATTTTTTTTTACCCAGCGACTGTTATCATCAAGCAATATTTCTTTCTTCCAAAAGGGCACATTCGACTTTAGCTGCTCCATAATATAACGACTTGCATCAAACGCATCCCCACGGTGTACCGACCAAATAGCCACTAAGACTAAGACATCATCTGGGTAAACATCACCAACCCGATGAATCACCATCGAATCCAATATCGCCCATTGTTCTTCTGCCTCAGTAATAACAAGCGCCAGCTGCTTTTCTGTCATACCCGGATAATGTTCCAGAGTCATTCCTTTAACCTTATCTCCTTCATTAAAGTCACGCATAGTCCCTATAAATAGATTAGTCGCACCGTATTTACCCGCTAATGCTGATTGTGATTTTTGATACTCCTGAACCTTTTGGAAAGGGTCAAATTCAGACGATTCTATTTTAATCATTTTAGCCTCCCGTCACAGGAGGAAAAAAAGCTACTTCATCGCCATTAATAACCTGATGCTCTAAACCAACATATTCCATATTAACTGCCGCTAGTGTATTATCAGGCATTTTCTGTGATGAAGTCGCTTGCGACCAAACCTCCGCAACACTCATCACTTCATCAAACCCCAGGCTATCACTCTCACGACCTAGCGCTTCTTTTAAACTTGCAAAATAACGTACTTTTATTGCCACAGCCATTCACTCTCACACTCAAAAAATAGATAATATACAGATCTTGCCAGACTTGTTATTAAAACAACAATCCTTGCCAATAAATAGGTTCACAAAGCCAGCTTCGGAAGTGGGTACTTTAGCCCCCGCCTAGCTCAATGCGGATAAGGTAACTCGCAACACCCACACCCACCCATCTTGCTTGTCTTTTGGTCCGCCTTCTTATTGATAGAAATAGTGACGTAGCCAGCTATGCGCCTATTTCTATGCCTTGAAGACGAACAAAAATCCTGCGTAATATGGGTAGGTTATTTATGGCGCGTGACCTAAAGAGTCTGTAAAAGTATTCAATAAATACAATTATTGTCTTTATTGAGCTGGAGAATGCAACAACATGTTTTTGCACTCCGAATTATCAATACTTTCACAGCCTCTAAAGCAATTTCTTCCGTTATAATAGCGAGCCCACCCAAATGCAAAACACCAACCAAACTGAAAAACACATTATATTCAACAAGCTATAAAATGACAAAACTAACACACTTCAATCAGTCAGGTGAAGCACATATGGTCGATGTTGGCCATAAGTCGGTAACACAACGCGTCGCAGTCACAACAGGCTATATTAATATGCTACCAGACACCTTAGCATTAATCACTAGCGGTGAACATAAAAAAGGAGACGTGCTTTCCATTGCCCGTATTGCAGGTATTATGGCCAGCAAAAAAACAGCTGATTTAATTCCTCTGTGCCACCCATTGCCCATCACTCATGTTGAAGTCAATTTTACGACGGACACCCAGCACAACCGTATCCACTGTCAGACTATCGTAAAAACAAATGGTCAGACAGGTGTAGAAATGGAAGCACTGACAGCAACGCAAATCGCTTTACTGACGATCTATGATATGTGTAAGGCTGTTGACCGTGGTATGAGTATTAATCAGGTACAGCTGGAAGAAAAGTCAGGTGGAAAATCGGGGCATTGGCAACGCGTTGCGCAGCCATAGTCAGTGAATTATTTTACCGAGGCTATTATTGCAGCCACAGAGCTACTACTGCAATTTGATCCTGAAATCTACCTGATTGTCTGGACATCCTTAACAATTGCTTTAATAGCGACCACATTAGCCGCCTTGCTTGCTATCCCCATCGGCATATTGATTGCAATTAATGACTTTATCGGCAAACGTTTAATACTCCAGCTTCTGAATACACTGATGGCAATGCCGACCGTAATGATAGGACTTATTTTCTTCGGTTTACTCAGCCGCCGTGGTTTATTCGGTGAATTCGGACTACTGTACACCGAAACCGCTGTTATTATCGGAGAGGCCAGTTTAATATTTCCGATTATCATTAATATGACGGTTGTCGCAGTACAATCCGCTGACAGCCGCGTACTACCTACCCTAAAATCGCTAGGAGCGACTCAAATCCAAATAATCATGCCATTACTTAAAGAATTACGTTACGTCATTCTTGCCGCTGTAATAACAGGCTTTGGCCGTGCTATTGGAGAAGTTGGAGCTGCTATGATGCTCGGCGGTAATATTCAAGGGACGACACGGACCATGACCACAGCTATTGCACTAGAAACCAGCAAAGGAGACTTTGAATTAGGCTTAGCATTAGGAATAGTCTTATTGATCATCGCTTTTACCGTCAACTTTATATTGCAGCAGCTTAGTCCAGATAATCAGAGTACCTGACCTCAGCCGAATCAAATCAAAACCTTGCAGATTTTTCAGGATAATAAGGTGAGATCAAGATCGTAGACTGGGTTAGATTTTTGAGCGTAGCGAGACAACGTAACCCAGCCTTCATTTCATTATTGAAAGTTAATTGAATTCAGGTGAGTCAACAGCAATTAGTAATATTTATTTTAGTATCACTTTATTATCCGCGAGATCAGGTTGTCTGATAATGCTTAATCAATCCCTTTTATAGCAGCGGTCTTCAGCCGCGAAATAGCTCGTAGGCCGGAATAGCATGGCACTTTCCGGCATTGTCGAATATTCTGTGATTTTGGTTTGATGTTTGTGGTAGAAAACGCTGCGCTATTTCACCCTACGAGCTAGGTTTGCAGGTTTAAACATATTCGTAACGTGCGAATGAATTCGCACCTACAGATGCGTAATTTATAACTTGCACATGACTTTAACTCTTATAGACTCAACTTAACCCCTACCCATCCAGCTCTTGGCGCACTTACACCGACAAATCGAGTATCACGCTCATCTATCCCGACACTGTCCAGAACATCCCCTGTCTCACCATAGACACCAAAATTATTATATCTTTGATTAAAAAGGTTATCTAAACGTCCAAATATCGTTAAATGCTCATTAAAGCGATATTCCGTGAGTAAATTAACCACAGTATAGCCCTTTAATGGCGCATCTAAATTACCCTCATCCCCGCGCGAAAACTGTTCAGAATTAAACATAACATTGAGACCCACAGTCCAGCTGGAAATGATATCAACATCCGTAGAAAATTTTACACTATGCTGTGGAATGCCGGGGATGTGATCGCCACGATTAACCGGAATATCCCCTGTATTACTTGCATTTGGATGACTAGGGCTTTGCGACGTATAAGGCGTTAAAAAAACAGCATTAATAAAGGAATAATTAAGCGACATGCGCCAGCGATCAAAAAATGCACTAGACAATCCTAGCTCAACACCTTGTCTTTGTGTTTTACCTACATTGGCAAAATAGCCTGCGCTATTAGCTGTTCCTGCACTCTGAAAAATAATATCATCATGATTGGTCGCGTTAAAATACCCCACATTCCAGTGAACCTGACCATCCAGTACATTTGAAAAACGCCCTCTAAGCCCTGTTTCCCAAGTTTTAGAAACCACTTGATCTAGGGGAGGATCTGCGACAAACGAATTAGGTAATTTACAAGGATCATCTGGATCTGCACAACTTAATTCCATCGGCGTGGGAACTCGTGACGACTCACTGTATCCACCGTAAAAATTAATTTCCGGCATAAAAGCGTAGGTCATCCCCGCTGCCGGATTAAAACGATCAAATTTATGATTATCCGTTAATTCATCGCCATACCGATCTTGCATATCAATTTCGACATGGTTATAACGCCCCGCAACATTAACAGATAACTGTTCTGTGACATTAAATACCTCGGTAAAAAACAGACCAATTGAATGTGTCGCGGTATCTAAGCGCACTCTCGATTCATTCTCTAGAATACCTGAACCTGCCACGCCGCGCTCACCAGTCAAAGAGCCTAATTCAGTATCTGAGCGAAAAGCCACTTTACCTAAATCATAACTAGTCCCAATAACAAACTGGTTTTTATGTCCCCAGAGACTTTGATTAAAAGCAGCCTGCAGTGCAAACCCGAAAGACCACTGATTTGTTTCAGAGGTATTGAGCGTCCCCCCCTCAACATTATCAGAGGACAGTATTTGATTGCCGTAAGTATCGACTAGTGTTTCATTCGACCCTTCTTCACATAAAAATCCCGCTGCATCATCGCATTCCTCAAATTCACTACCATCGCCATTCAAGGTATCAACACGATTACTGCGGTAATAAATGTTCGCGTTTAACTCCGTTTTATCAGTCACCCACAAGTTACCATCCAGCGCGGTCATAAAGAAATGATTGTTGGTTTGATCTGGGTAGGTAAAAATTGCATTCCTATCGATGGCTTCCAGTTCAACAGGTATTGCGCCATTTCCCGTTAACATAGTGTCCGCACCTGCAAAGGTTAAATTTAACTGACTTTTATCGGTACGCCAACTAAAGGTTGCCAAGCCATTAAACACTTCACTTTCAGAAAAGTCACGCCAGCCGTCTTCATGAAAATACTGTAAATCAAGAAAATAGGCAAATTCGCCGTTATTCCAACCGCTTGTAATTTCTTCATTATGTCTTCCCCAGGAACCACCACTGACGGTAAAACTATGTTCGGGAGCTGTAAAGCCGGTTTTAGTTTTTATAGCTATCGCCCCCCCCAGACTATTTAAGCCATAGGCAGGATTAGAGCTAGGTTGCAAACTCATGGTGTCTATTGCCCCTTTAGGAATTAAATCCCAATGCACATTATCACCAAACTGTTCATTAAAACGTATACCATTCATATAGACAGACAAACCTTGCGGCAAGCCTAATAGAGGAGAAATCGTAAAACCACGGTATTGAATATCAGGTTGAAAAGGGTTGTTTTGGGCATCATTGATCGTCACACTGCCCATATGCCGGTTCATATAGTCGGCGAGTGAAATACTCTGAGTTTTGGCCAATTCTTCAGCACCCATTACCTGCACATTCGCAGGGATTTTTTCGATCGCAACACCCCCGCCTAAAGGTGTTGTATTCACAATGCTCATCGTTTCCAACTCTATAGTTGGATCAGTTTTTTGCTTTTCTTTTGCCGACGTACTTGTTACAACAAGTAGCAGCAGAGGACTCAACAGAACGCGCTTATCTTTCATTATTATTTTTTTGCCAGATTTTAGATGGCACAATTGTAAACGCGATGGCTAATAAAAAATATAGGATTTTTTCCTGTTTTCAGCGACAGACTTGAGACTGAAACAGTCGGTAGTTGCGGCATTCCGCGTTAGATGCTGTGAAAATATCAAAATCCTGGAGTACAAAAACACGTTTTTGTCGTGATCACTTTCTAAGCTCTAATGCTTTACAACCCCCTGTAAAACAGCAATATGTGCTAACTCAGCAATACTAGAAACCTGCAATTTCTTCTTGATTTGAGTCACATAATTAGCCACTGTTTTATAGCCTATGCATAATTCATTCGCTATTTTATGGCTGGTTAAACCTGTGGCTAATAATTTAAAGACATCAAATTCTCGCACTGAAAAGGAATCAATAATCTGCTGGTAATCATGGGCTGAAGTCTGATCTGTCATTTCTTTAACCAGCCCTTGTTCAACATACTGTTGACCTTGCAGTATACATTCAATCGCTTCGGGTAGAATATCGGGCGCACTGTTTTTAGTTATATACCCTTTCGCGCCTGCACTCATAGCCCGACGCACATAAACCTGCTCATCATGCACGCTAAACACCAGAATATTAGCCGTCGCATCGCGTTGCATGAGGCGTTTAATCGTCTCCAGACCGCCAATCCCTGGCATAGATAAATCCATCACCACAATATCAGGTCGATTTGCCTGATATTGCTGAATCGCGACCTCACCACGATGCGCTTCGGCAATCACCTCGATATTCGGTGCCGCTGCACTTAATAGCAGCTTAAACCCTGCTCTGACAACCGCATGGTCATCCACCAGTAAAACTTTTATGTTATTCATATAATCGGAATCCATGCCTGTATTTGCATTCCCTTACCAAGGTGTGATTGTAACTCAAACTTGCCGCCTAATAATTTAACTCTTTCCGCCATCCCTTGTAAACCAAATCCAGTCGCACGATTAAGATCACAGCCCTGCCCATTATCACTGACCTCTAACTTAAGCGTATTTGTGTCGGGCTTTATACTAAGACTGATGGTGACATGCGTTGCCTGTGCATGACGAATAATATTGGTTAAGCTTTCTTGAATTACTCTGAAAACCTGAATAATAATGGTTTTATCAAGTGTATCGACGGCATCATCTACCTGTAATTCAAAAGAAATGGAATCAGCTTTCACTTCCCAGTGATTGATTAAATCTTCCAGAGTCGCCTTCAGCCCAAGTTCAGTTAACATCAAAGGGTGTAACTGTTTCATCATCGAACGCAACACTTTGGTTAAATGATCACAAATTTCAACAATGGACGTGGTGATAGTTTTGATCTCTGAGTGCTTATGCGTCGCCGTCACCACCATAACCTTTATGGCGGTCAATGACTGCGCAAATTCATCATGTAATTCCTGCGATAAACGCTGCCTTTCCTCTTCCTGAATTTCCAGTGAATGTTGTGTTAAGGCCTGGTTTTGTTGTTGTGTACTCTTCAGCGCATCATTCATTTGGTTTATCGCTAGCGCAATATTGTTATATTCCAGCGTTGAAAATTCTGGGAGTTTTTGATGATACTCTCCTTTTTCAATCCCTTTAAGATTGTCGACGATCGTCTGTATCGCTTGCAAGGTTTTGTTAAACGCCTGATGCACGGCAAAAAAAGTGAGTAAAACCAGAAGTAAGATGGAACTAAAAAAAGCAATGGTTTCATGCCAGACTTCAATCATCTCATCCATTGGGTTGGCCTGAATAAGAAGCGTTAATAAGTGATTATCAACTGTGCTGATCTGGTATTCTGCTTTGGGATAATCACTGACAACCAGGTTAACAAACCAGGCTGGTGGCGCATCGTGCCGTACATTGGGGGCTGTACGGGGTGAAATATTAATGATTGAACCAGAAGGCTCCTTTAATTGGATGCTCAAATGGCGGGTGTGTTCCAGAGTACTTAGGCGATAAATCCAGTTGGTTTGATTGGATTGCGCGGTACTCTCATTTATTTTTATCAGCTGTAAAGCCAGCTTGATGGATGAATCCACTTCATTACTGACCGCATTTCGAGCCTGCCAAATGGCTATCCCGCCCCCGAGCAATAAAATGCAAAGGGAAATTAATAAAATACGCAGGCTGATTTGGTCGCGTAAACTCATAGCACGTGGTAGGGTGGGCAGGCTTTTTTGCCCACACTTTCCCATTATGTTATCGTGATTTTGATTAGAGATTGGCATTTTAATATTTTGTTCTTGCGGGGTATTCGGTGTTTGTCAAGAGAGTTGTCGCCTAACGTTGTAAATTATGCCGCTTTTTTCTCCTCCTCCTTTTTAGTTTTTTGATGATCAGGGTTTAAGCTCACTTCCTTGATCTCATCCCAGTTTCTTATTTCCCCACTCCAGCGAGCAGGCTTGTTTAATTTAGCGTGTGTATAAACCGCTGTACGATGTCTTATCCAGTCTTGTGGGCGCTTTTCTTGGTTTGTCATGGTCGGCTTAGCAGATTGTGATGTTTCTAATGGTTGGTTTTTTGATTGGGTAATCCATCGTTGTAATGCTGAACGACTGACTCCTAATGTTTCAGCCATTTCTACCAGCGTTATTTCGGATGAACGGCTTAGGTAACTCGCAACACACACCCACCCACCTTGCTAGTCTTTTTGTTCGTCTTCAGCGTTGTAGAAACAGTTTCGTCGCCAGCTATGCGCCTATTTCTACTAATGGAAGACAAACAAAAATCCTGCGCAATATGGGTAGTTTATTGATTGCGCCTTACCTTAGTGCTTTTTCTATCGCTTGTATTTTAAATCCTTCGGTGAATTTTTGACTCATTTTTTTGGTAGTGGGTTAAAACTGTTATTTTTTCTGTTTTCAGAAAACTGAAAAACAGATTCTTTATTGCGCTATTATTAGCCTGTAGCTAAATTATTGGTGATGAAATAAATTGCAAAATAACAGATTTCACCCACTACCATTTTTTTGTCCTCTAAAAGTTTAAATTAGAGGTGACAACTAGTCTGATACAGGGGGGGCATCGGCTGCTGTTGCTCCTAGCTTAGTGGTAAGTACTCAGGCATTATTATTTTAACTAAAATTACGAGGGTAGAAATTTATCATTTTCAATAAAAATTCCTATTTTTTTGTAAAAATATATTCAAATTCTCAAAAATCATACTAAAAACTGGAGATTTTATCTTTTTTCAAAAAAGTTAAATCAATTTTGCATGAGTACTTATACTCGATGTTCCAGTTTTCAGCTATAACTGGGCTTGAAGGACCTCGTATTTTGTTGAAATAAAAGTTAAAGTATTGATCTTAAAGGAAAACATAATTTAATCGAAATTAAAAATAGATAATAAAATCAACGCACTACAAAAACTGGAACATCGAGTTATAGGCTATAATCGTTCCGCTGGGTGCATCCATTCGCGCCAGGCTGTGTGTATTGACCGCCATTTCATCCATTAAAAAACTGACATTCATCGCCCGATGCCTAATTTTCCGTGCATTGCTGGTTTTTGCTCGGGTGGGCATCAGGTAATTTTCTCCCACATGTTGCACGCCATGACCCGAATAGTGAAACAGTGCAATATTAGCATCGCTAATTTGGCTGAAAAAGTCTTCCACAGCGACTTCCATGGCTTCGCGGCTGGTTAAATTAGGTTTATACTCGATGTTCCAGTTTTTGTAGTATGTTGATTTTATTATCTATTTTTGATTTCGATAAAATTAAGTTTACCTTTAAAATCAATGCACTAACTTTTATTGCAACAAAATCTAGGTGCCTTCAAGCCCAGATATAGCTGGAAACTGGAACATCGAGTTATACAGTACCGTAAATGGCGAAATAATAGGGGACAGACCACAATTAATTCAACAAAAATAGTGATTTAAATTTGCTCTGTCCTCTGCTTTCGCGCAATGTCGCTTTTGATTTTCAATGAGATGATAATTTTAACCTGTAAATTTCTCCAAATTAAGCTTACCCCGATTTTGCCAGTCTTGAGACTTCAAACTTCTGAGAAATTTGAGATAGTTGATAAACAATTTTGCATTTAAAGTAAATATAAAATATAATTACTGGCTTTTTTATGGGGTGTTAAAACCCTCCTTGCCTTACTGTTTAATCTTGATAGAAGGCTTTTAACCGAAAGGAAAATTATGCGACATTATGAAATTGTCTTTTTAGTTCATCCTGATCAAAGCTCTCAGGTGCCAGCGATGATAGATCGTTATCGCGCATCTATTGAAGGGGCGTCAGGGACTATTCATCGTCTGGAAGACTGGGGGCGCAGACATCTTGCGTATCCCATTAAAAAGTTACAAAAAGCACATTATGTATTAATGAATATTGAATGTGGCCAGGCAACTCTTGAAGAGTTGGAAAGTAGCTTCCGCTTTAATGATGCTGTACTTCGTAACATGACCTTAGTTATGAGCGGAGCGGTCACTGGAGCATCAGTTATTGCGGCTGAAGAAGCTAAAACAGCTGAGAAATCAGCTCCTGCACCAGCTCCAGTTCCTGATGCAGCCAAACCAGATGCGAAGCCAGCGACTGAAAAAGTGGCGGTTAGTACTGATGGAGCTGAACAGCCTGCTACAACAGATTCTGAATAATAAAACAATACATAGAGGTTAGCTTATGGCACGTCAAATGAGACGCAAAAAGCACTATACTTTTGGTGCTGAAGGTGAAGCAAATGCAATTGATTACAAAAATACTGAATTGCTAAGTGAGTTCGTTACTGAAACAGGTAAAATTGTACCGAGCCGTATTACGGGCACTAGTGCAAAAAATCAAAGACAAATTACGACTGCTATTAAGCGTGCGCGTTATGTTGCTTTGATGCCTTTTTGTGACGCACACGATTAATTAATATAAGGCAGGCACTGTGAAATCTTTAGCGAATTTTATTATGCAAGGTAGGGTGCAGGCTATGTCTGTTGCATCTTCTTTAGCGTTGCTATCAATCATCTTGCCACCTGTAAGTATTGTAAGTTCAGCCACGGTAGCATTGGTTACATTGCGGCGTGGGACATATGAAGGTTTATTAGTACTACTAAGTGCTAGTGTAGCGGCCGCTGTATTAGGTGGTATAGTTCTAGGGAATTTTCAATTCGCATTAGGCTATGCGCTTATTTTATGGCTTCCTGTCTGGCTGCTTTCGATTGTTTTGCGCGAGGGGCGGCATTTGTCGCTAGCGCTGGAAATTGCATCGATATTAGGTGTTTTGGCAGTAATAGGGATTTATCTGTTTGTGAGCGGCCCTGCTCTGTATTGGCAGGCTGTTTTGAGCGTAATGATTCAACCTATGGCTCAAGCCTCTGAGATTTCTGTAGAGCAACTTGAGCAAACGGTTGAATTAGTCGCTCAATATATGACAGGTATGATTGCAACAGGCTCTGTTACAGGGTTATTATTAGGCTTATTGCTGGCACGCTGGTGGCAGGCAAGCTTATATAATCCAGGGGGGTTTGGTAGCGAATATCTATCTCTTCGTATGTCTTCTCGCTTTACGGTGGCAACGCTTGTTATTTTGTTAATAGCATCGCTGTCCAGTGGCGTGTTTTCAGAAGTGGCATGGAATATAGGTATCATTCTCTTTATGTTGTATACCTTTATTGGAACGGCTGTTGCACATGCTTTAATAGCAACGACTAAAATAAAACGATTTTTGTTACCTTTTTTTTATATGTTGTTCTTTGTTGTACCACAGATAGTACTGCCCGTGGCGATTATTGGTATTAGTGATACATGGCTGAATTTACGAAAAATATAAAAGCATCCAGCACTTAATGTGTTGTGGTGTTGATATTCCGAGAACTATGAGGATTTAAAGATGGAAGTTATCCTTCTTGATAAAGTTGTAAACCTAGGTAACCTAGGCGATAAAGTAAATGTGAAATCAGGATATGCTAGAAATTTTCTGATCCCACATCATAAAGCTGTTATGGCAACAAAAGAAAAAATTGCTGAATTTGAAACGCGCAGAGCTGATCTTGAAAAAGCGGCCGCTAAAAAATTAGCAGCAGCTCAGACAAGAGCTGAGGCATTAGGCAAAATTGAAGTACTCATTACCCATAAAGCAGGTGAAGAAGGTAAATTATTCGGTTCTGTCGGTACGCAGGATGTTGCTGATGCAATGACTGGGGCAGGTGCTGCAGTTGATAAGAGTGAAGTGCGCTTACCTGACGGTATTATTCGTCATGTGGGTGACTACGACATTGATGTGAATCTACATGCAGATGTCACTGTGACGGTTAAAGTTCAGGTTGTTTCCGAAGTTTAAGACGATACAAATTCATTGGTTTTTGCGTTTTATAGTTATGATTTATTAAGCAAATACGTAGAATATGTATAAGTGCCGGAGGTACCACGGTCTTTAGTTTACTTTGTTGGTAGATGGCTTTTTTATCATTAGTCATTCGGTCAAGCGGGAGAGCAGGAAATTGCTTGACTCTTCTAGGCGGGAAATTTAGCACGTTTAATGATCCTGCCCTATGAAAAATTACGGCTGATATAGAGTGCTAAGCCTTAGAAACGGGGTGAATACCCCGTTTTGCATTGTGTGGATGACTATAAGAGTAATGTGACCCTTTAACTGGTGTGACTGTTGAAGTTAAGGTTTTGTACAGGCGCTTTAGTTTTAGATCGTTTATAGTCTTTAGGTTTTGCGTTTTATGCCAAAGATCGATTAAGCTAATACCAATACCTAGAGAATATAATTGAGGTAAAAAGGCCTTTCGGTTACTTTATATAATTTCTCAGATAAATAAATTCCATATGTATTACGGATAATATCCCTTGAAGGGATGGTCTCCGGGAAGTTATTTTTCTAAAAGTCTATGGTTAGATATTTGTATCGTACCTTACGCAACATTTTTTCGACAACTTGGAAATCAGGCTTCAAGGACATGCCAGTGGCGATGCCTGCAGGGCTAAAATACCTACTTCCTTCCGGTAATGCTTAAATTATTTTGTACGTTTTCTTAGTCTCCGGTTAGGATGTTAAATTTGTCTTGATTTATTATAAATAAATTTATCACACAATAAATTGCCTACATTTCTAAGACGTGTAGAGCGGACTTTAGTCCGCATGACGACTTAGTTTGCCGGCACATGCGGACTAAAGTCCGCTCTACATTGCTTGCGATGTTTTTTTCATTATTCTAAAATGATTTACAAGAATGGTTTCCAGCTAAATATCATTTCAGATAGCACGAAAAGTGTCTGATGGAAATTGAGCCTATTAAGATAAAGATTTAACACCCTAATCTCCGGTCAAGCGAGGAAGTAGGTAGGCTTTCACTTCATTCAGTCGGGCGGAAAATTCATCCCGCTCGTCATGCTTTATGGCTGTTCATATCTGAAATAAAAATTCGGCTGTTATTTGCTGCCAAACCTTAGAAATGGAGTGAATACTCTGGCTCGCATTTTGGGTGGTTTGTAGGTTTTGTCTAAAGTCCATTCTAGTCTTGTGTTTGGTATTTCTCACTCCTAAGTTTGTTATTTATCTGGGTCTGTCTAACGCATAATCAAAGCCCCCATTCTTAACCAAAGCAATCACTCGAGTCATCAAGCGGTAGGGTTTGAGTGTTTGTGTTAAATCTCCTGCCTATTGTTTTTTAATGTTATCGAAGTTATTTTCGCAGCCTGTCTTGTCATGTTTTTTTGCGGGTTTAGTACACGATAGTTGCTAAAGTGAGTCTGTGACACATCGCGGGAAAGTGTCTGAAATCACCTTGCATGCGAGAACAGGGAGACTTCAGTTTAGTCTTGCGAAGTATCGTGATTGACAAAATAAGTTGCAATAACCCCACAAACTTTTCCATATGCAGTATGCGTTATCCATTTTTGGCATGTTTTTACTGCTCATAGCCTAAGATTTTGCCTGATTACTTACTCTATGCATTATTTATATATTTCCTTAGTCTATCTATTGTTACCGTTTATTGCAGCTTTTCATTATTTTAGAAGTCTAAAAAAGAAAAACTATCATGCGCGATGGAAAGAATATCTAGGTTTTTATGCTAAAAAAAATGCTCAACAAGTGATTTGGGTGCACGCCGCATCTGTCGGAGAGGTCGAGGCAGCGAATGTATTAATCAATTATTTTTGCGATCATTCTTCTTTGCCAGTATTAGTGACTACTAGTACTGAGCCAGGTTATCAGCGCATCCGTGTATTACAAGGTAATAGAGTTGAACATGTTTATTTGCCATTGGATATACCTGTGGCGATGACTCGTTTTTTTAATCGCTTTCGGCCAAAAGTGGCTGTTATTATGGAAACAGAAATCTGGCCGGTTTTATTTACAAAATGTGCACAAGATTCGGTGCCACTGTTTATAGTGAATGCGAGATTGTCGGAAAAGTCAGCAAAGGGCTATAAAAAATTAAAGGTTTATTTACAAAAAATATTTTCAGGTGTAACGGCTGTTATTGTACAGACTGAAGTAGACGCATGTCGTTATCGGGATATCGGCGTGAACCCAGGAATCATTACTGTATCTGGTAATATAAAATTAGATATGAAGATTCCAGAGTCAATTAAAGAGCAGGCCGTCCAATTCAAACGTGATTTATTTCCGAATCGCTTGATTTTTGTTGTGGGTAGTACCCATCCGGGAGAAGAAGAGTTGTTTTTAAGCGTTTATCAGTGTTTAAAACAGCAGTTTCCTACGTTGTTATTAATATTGGTGCCGCGTCAACCAAGGCGTGCAGGTGACGTTATTACATTATGTCTGGCTGAGAAGCTTAATGTCGTTAAGCGAACAGAGAATAAAAGCTGTGCTACAGCCACGGATGTCTTTCTAGTGGATACTATCGGCGAACTGAAGCACATGTATGCAGTCGCTGATTGTAGTTTTGTTGCAGGAAGTATGGTACCTATAGGAGGGCATAATATTTTTGAGCCGATTTTACTTGGTGTGCCGGTGTTATTTGGTCCTTATATGAAAAACTCAGAGTTACTTGCGAAGCAGTTATTAGAGGCTAATGGAGCGGTCCAATGTGTTGATGTTGCAGGGATCATTCGTAGTGTGGCGCTAATTTTCAATCAATCGCAAGAAAGAGAGCGACTGGTCAATGCAGGCCGTGCTTTTGTGGCACACAATAATGGCGCGTTACAGCGAACCATCGAACTTATTGATGAGTTAAGCACGCGAACAAACCCAGACATCAACCTGTTTGATATTAGCTGACTTTAGGGTTTTAGCTAACTCATTAGCTGTTGCGCCAGTGGTCATAACGTCATCCAGAATAGCAATGTGCTTTGCTGTTGGTGGATGTACAAGCTGAAAGGCATTTTTAATATTTTTGTGTCTTTGTTTTGCGTTTAAAGAAACCTGATGTGCGGTATTTTTTATGCGTCTGCAGCATGTGTTATCAATAGGGATTGATAATTCCTGAGCAATAATTTTACCAATTTCCAGCGTTTGATTATAACCCCTTTGGCGATAACGTTTCGGGTGTAGCGGGACAGGAATAATAAGTTCAGGTAATTCGGCATTTTTGAGCAAGTAGTTAGTTAGCAGCAGGCCCAATAGTCGGGTATTTTTATAGGCACCATTGAACTTGCAGTGATTAATAAGGTAACGTATTGTGCCTTGGTGAGGGTAGGGAGTATAAGTTTTATCAAAAGCCGGTGGGTTTGTCTGGCAAGCACCGCAAAGTGACCGGCTCAAATGATCGTTATCAAATTGTTTTGCGCAACAATCACAGTGATTGCCAATCTCTTGTTGCGCGTCATAACAGGGCTGGCATATGTCCATATGCTTAATGCCTTTATTTCCACACAAGATACAAGTAGGCGGTAGCAAACTATATTGTATAATATCGCTCCAGTTGTTTACCATTTTTAGTATTTTGGTTGATTAGTCGATTTTATCGCTCATTTAGCCTATGGAGATTAACAGAATGTCAGCAGTAGCAGTCAATAAAAATTCCAAGTTACGCCATGATTGGCAATTAGACGAAGTAACAGCCTTATTTAATCAACCTTTTAATGATCTTCTTTTTCAGGCGCAGATTATGCATCGTGCCCACTTCGACCCCAATGAAGTACAGATTAGTAGCCTATTAAGTATTAAAACCGGCTCTTGTTCTGAAGATTGTGCTTATTGTCCGCAAAGTGCCCGTTATGATTCTGATATAACACCTGAAGCGTTAATGCCTATCGATGAGGTTTTAAAATCAGCCCAGCAAGCAAAGGACCAGGGCGCTTCTCGTTTCTGTATGGGGGCTGCATGGCGTAGTCCCAAGGATAAAGATATAGAGCGTGTAGTGGAGATGGTGCAAGGTGTTAAAGCGATGGGTATGGAGACCTGCGTCACTTTAGGGATGCTAACCGATGAGCAGACGGCAACTTTGAAAGCGGGAGGGCTGGATTATTACAACCATAATCTGGATACTTCCGAAGATTATTATTCAGAAGTAATTACCACGCGAACCTATCAAGATCGTCTGGATACTTTGGGGCGTGTGCGTGATGCAGGAATTAATGTGTGTTGTGGTGGTATAGTGGGGATGGGGGAAAGCGATAGTGACAGGGCAAAGCTCCTTATCGAACTGGCTAATTTACCTAAACACCCTGAAAGTGTGCCGATTAATATGCTAGTACAAGTTGAAGGGACACCATTAATGGGAACTGAGCAACTCGACCCTATTATGTTTATTCGTATGATTGCTGTCGCGCGATTGTTAATGCCTGAATCGCGGGTTAGGTTGTCGGCGGGGCGTGCTAATATGTCGGATGAAATGCAGGCATTATGCTTTTTTGCCGGTGCTAATTCTATTTTTTATGGGGATAAATTATTAACCACAGACAACCCTATGACAAATCATGATTTGGCGTTATTTGAGCGTCTGGGTGTGCGCTCTGCCGGATCGAGTTACGCGCAGTAAACATTCAGTATATAACAATATTAACGGAGAGCAGACTGTGAATATCAATGAATTCTGGAATATTATAAACAAAGGAAAGTCCACTGCTGAAAGCACAAAAATCATTCGCGAAGAAATAAAAAAGCTGCCGTCAAGTGAAGTGATATCTTATCAGCAGCACTTTGAACAGTTAGTTGCGCAGGCCTATCAATGGAAGCTCTGGGGGGCTGCTTATATCATTGGGGGAGGGTGTTCTGATGATGGTTTTATGGATTTCAGATATGGCTTAATTGCCAAAGGAAAAGATATTTATGACCGTGCACTCATTAACCCGGATTCATTAGCAAAGATTGGAGTTGATGTCGAAATTGAAAACGAGTTATTTGGCTATATTGCGCAACAAGTTTATCAGGATCTGACAGGTAAAGAAATGCCCATAACAGAGATAAATGTCTCGGATGGACCCTCTGGAAAAGAGTGGGATTTTGATGATGAAGATGAATGTAACAAACAACTTCCACAACTCAGTAAATTATATATGTGAAGGGAATTTAAGGCTTTTGTTCTCTGAGATAGAGGCTTACAAGGCTCTGACAAGCTCTGAGTACCAAGAATAATGTGAGTTAATCTGGAAAATTAAGAGCAGGGCGCGGAATAAGACATACTTTGGCAGTGGCAGGCAGAAAGTAGACCTTAGGGAGCTGGTAATAAACGACTCATCTGTAGGTGCGAATTCAGTCACGGGATATAAGGCAATTCGCAATAAATAACCCACCCATCTTGCTTGTCTTTTTGTCCATATTCAGTGTTGTAGAAATAGTTACGTAGCCTGCTATGCGCCTATTTCTACGCCTTGAAGACGAACAAAAATCCTGCGCAATATGGGTAGTTTATTTATTGCGAGTTACCTAAGTGTCTAGACCTGCAAACCTAGCCTTAAAAAGTTGCTCATTTATTTAATGTACGTTCCTTAGGGTTATTAAATTCTAAGTGTAGCGACTTGTCTATAGGATCTGTTCTCCCTCAAAGTTAAATTTTGACAAAGGAAGATGAATGTCTGCTAATTCCAGTGGATTGAGTGACTCGCTAGAGGCACTAAAGCAAGAAAACTTATACCGCACTAGGAAAACCATTGACTCAGCACAGGGAATATATTTACAGGTTGAGGGACGAAGAGTGCTGAATTTTTGTAGTAATGATTATTTAGGTTTAGCCAATCATCCAGAGCTTATTGCTTCCTTTAAACTGGCTGCTGATAAATATGGCGTAGGCAGTGGTTCTGCGCATTTAGTCTGTGGGCATAGCAGAGAACATCAAATCTTAGAAGAAGAATTGGCTCATTTTACAGGGCGTGAACGGGCATTATTGTTTTCGACGGGTTATATGGCAAATGTAGGTGTGATAGCTGCCTTAATGGGTAAAGGCGATGTGGTCTTCCATGATAAATTCAATCATGCTTCATTACTTGATGGTGGCGTATTGTCGGGTGCACGTTTTAAGCGTTACTTGCATAAGGATATCAATAATCTGCAGTTAAAAATACTAAGAAATCAAACGTCCGGCAAGTCTATGATTGTGACCGACGGAGTCTTCAGTATGGATGGCGATTGTGCTTCTTTGCCTTCCCTTGTAGCAATAGCGCAACAAAATAATGCCTACTTAATGGTTGATGATGCCCACGGTTTTGGCGTTTTAGGAGCGTCAGGGGCAGGGCTGGTGGAGCAATACCAGTTAGATCAGCATCAGGTTCCTTTATTGGTAGGCACGTTTGGTAAGGCATTCGGCACTAGTGGTGCATTTGTAGTGGGTTCTGAGTTAATGATAGAAACCTTGATTCAAAAAGTACGTACTTATATATATACCACAGCATTACCCCCTGCTATCGCAGCGGCAACACGGACAAGTCTGCAACGAGTGCAGCAAGATGGCTGGCGTAGAGAAAAACTGAAAAGGTTGATAGAGCGATTTAAAGCAGGTGCAAAACAAATAGGTTTGGCTGTTATGCCATCTGAATCTGCAATTCAGCCTGTCTTGCTAGGCAGTAGCCACAAGGCAATGCAAGCGAGCGAATATTTATTAAAACAGGGATTATGGGTTAGTGCGATACGTCCGCCAACAGTACCGCAGGGAAGTGCTCGCTTACGCATCACCTTTTCTGTATCACATAATGAACAGCATATTGATCAGTTATTGAGTGCTTTGCAGAGCGTACCGGCATGACAGGGATGCATAAAGAAGTTTTTGGAGTAGGTAGACCGGTTGTGATGTTGCATGGGTGGGCGATGCATACAGGTGTATGGCGAACATTTGCGCAGGCTTTAGCAGCAAATCGGCAGGTTGTATGCCTGGATTTGCCAGGGCATGGTTTAAGCATAAGTGTTGAGCCCTATATATTAGAATCAATTGTGGATATCATCGCAAAAGAACTTCCTGAACAGGAGTGCGATATAGTGGGCTGGTCTCTGGGAGGAAATATAGCATTGCGCCTAGCAGAAAAATACCCACAGCGCGTTAATTCTCTAGTGTTGATTGCCTGTAACCCTGTTTTTCTTAAAACAGACTCATGGCCAGGAGTGAGTTCTGAGATTCTAAAAGAGTTCGCTAATAATTTACAGAAAAATTCAGCACAAACTGTGCTACGATTTATGGCTTTGCAGGTGCAGGGTAGGCCAGAAGCGAAATCAAGTTTAAAACAAATTAAAGTCGCTATGCAAGAGTGTCAGCTACCTACGTTAAATGTTTTAAGGAAGGGGCTAGAGATATTGCAATTCGCAAATCAAAGAAAAGCATTAGGCGAGTTGAAAATGCCAGTACTGATGATTTTAGGAGAGCATGACACCTTGGTGCCTGTATTAGTCGCTGAGCATAGCCAGGCTGTTCAGCCCCTACTCAAGATAGAGGTCATTGCGGGTGCAGGGCATGTACCTTTTATCACA
This sequence comes from uncultured Methylomonas sp., assembly GCA_964481455.1. Lineage (GTDB taxonomy): Bacteria > Pseudomonadota > Gammaproteobacteria > Methylococcales > Methylomonadaceae > Methyloprofundus. The sequence goes on from CAYZUM010000001.1 coordinate 36,471, forward strand.
CATCAGAAACAGTTATTAGCTGTTATTCTGTGCTTTATGCAGCGAGTATCTCTTTAATGACTGACTGTGTACTCGATAAACGGCAAATGAGAAAGTCATTTGCAAAGGCTGCTCTGAGCTATGATGCAATGGCTGTATTGCAGCGTCAGGTAGGGCGAGCATTAATCCCTAAGGTTGCCTTGGCGCATGATGCATTGCTTGTTGATGTGGGTTGCGGTACCGGGTTTTTTACCCAGCAGTTACGTGAAACAGCACTGTTAAAAAATATATTCGGATTAGATATTGCATTCCCCATGCTATTAAAAACACAGGATAGGTTAAGTACAACTCCTTTGCTCTGTGCAGATGCCGAACAGCTTCCTTTTGTGAGCCATTGTCTTGATGGTCTTGTGTCTAATCTGGCATTGCAGTGGTGTTTAGAGATAGAAAGCATGTTTGTTGAAGTGCGGCGTGTGTTAAAAGCAAAGGGTCAATTTGTGTTTTCCACCTTTGGAGAGCGTGCCTTATATGAGCTAAAGAATGCGTGGGCGCAAGTGGATGAATACCCACATGTCAACGAGTTTTGTCGCTTGTCAGAGATTAAGCAGCAGCTACAAGCAGCGGGGTTTATTGATGTGCAGATAGAAAGTCAGTTATATCTCGTTAAATATCGCAGCGTTATTGAGTTGATGCGTGAATTAAAAGGAATCGGCGCGCATAATGTTAGCCAGGCGCGTAATAGACAGTTAACAACGAAAGGGCAGTTGCAAGCACTACTGGAAGCCTATCCAAAAGATATAGATGGTCAGATTACTGCTAGTTATGAAGTCATTTTTGTACGAGCAACGACTGGGTCAGGTTCACTATAGAAAAGGCGTAAGGAGCGTGCATGAAATAAGTTGAGCAACTGACTTGTCCTTTTGCCCATCTTCTTTGTTGCGAAAATAGTTACGTAGCCTGCTATGCGCCTATTTACGCATCTCGAAGACGAACAAAAATACAGCGCCAGTTGCTCAATTTATTCCGTGCACATTCCTAAGGGGGTAGAAATTAATAATCATCCAATTTTTAAAGCTGTTACGCTAATTTAAGTGATATTTCTAGAGAGTTTTGGGCATCCTTTAAATACCTGTGCGAAATGCGGACATATAGAAACTGTAGAGCGGACTTCAGTCCGTACGGTCTATATAGTAATGGCACGACTTTAAGCAGTTAATTAAATAATTCAATTGGTTACAGGAGTTTTTATACATTTTTTTGATTTTATAAAAATGGCTGATTTAGAATACTCCTTTATTTATGCTTCATTATGAATTGCTGATATTCTTTTTAATGCTGGAATTAAGATATAACATATTTTTTTAAAATTACTAAATCCTTAAGGTCGTGTCATATCAGTTGGTGGCAGTGATTTTATATTCAAGAGCAAGGTTGCATTTGGGAACAAATTTTTATTGGCATGTAAAAGATTGTAAATAAAGAATAACATTCCATTTTTATGATGAGTCGCGTGCAATAAATTTAAAGTAAACGCTGAAACTTGGGAAAAGAGGAAAACATCCCTAGCTTAGCAATGATTCATGAGTTAAAATTATAAGGTTTTATGTGATAAGAATAATAAGGATAGTTCTGCTAAGGGAATAATGGCCGATCACAACAATTTTAACGCATTTAACCAGTTTATTATTAATTAGAGGAGGCTACTCCGTGATAAAAGCAACGCAATTATTCGCCGGTATAACCCTGATGGCCACTGGTCTTGGGGCAGCGCAGGCGGACTATACTCTCAACTTAATGGAGGGCGTGACAAAACTTAGTCATGAAGTATATAGTTTACATATGCTCGTGTTTTGGGTATGTGTCGCCATTGGTATCGCCGTGTTTGGTACCATGTTTTACTCAATTTACTTTCACCGAAAGTCGAGAGGGTATGAAGCATCAAATTTCCATGAAAGCACGAAAATAGAAATATTATGGACAATCATTCCAACTGTCATTTTGATTTTATTGGCTATTCCAGCCACTCGAGTCATGATAGATATGGATGATACTAGAGATTCTGAAATGTCCATTAAAGTCACGGGGTGGCAATGGAAATGGGAATATGAATATCTGGACAATGGGGTGCATTTTTTCAGTAGTCTGGATGAGGCAAGTAATAAAGCCAGGCAGTTGAATTCGGGTATTGATCCACGTACGGTACCTAATTATTTATTAGAAGTTGATAAACCTTTAGTCGTTCCAGTGAACACTAAAATTCGTTTCCTGTTTACGGCAGCAGATGTTATTCACTCTTGGTGGGTGCCTGATTTAGGCTGGAAAAAAGATACCATTCCAGGCTATATCAATGAAGCATGGACTAGTGTTGAAAAGGCTGGGACTTATCGTGGTCAGTGCACTGAACTTTGTGGCAAAGACCATGGTTTTATGCCAATTGTTGTTATCGCAATGGAAAAACCTGATTACGCAGCTTGGGTTGCTGAGCAAAAAGGTCTTGCTGCTGATAATGCAGCTGCCGCTGAAAAAGAATGGTCTCAGGAAGATTTACTGGCTAAAGGTGAAAGCGTTTATGCAAATAACTGCTCGTCGTGTCATATGGCCGATGGGGCTGGTTTACCAGGTACTTTTCCGGCAATTACTGGAAGTTCGCTGGTAACCGGCGGTATGAATGCACAAGTCGAGTTAATGCTGAATGGTAAGGGTATGATGCCTGCATTCGGGCAAATGCTAGACCCAGTTGATTTTGCAGCAGTATCAACCTTTATCCGTAATGGCTTAGGGAATTCCGTTGGTGATTCAATACAGCCAGCTGCGATAAAAACATTGCAAGCCGCGATTCCAGCTATCGAATATGACGACGATGATGACGATTAATCTGCCATGATTATTGTTCTAGAATCGAATTCTTTATTTAGTATTTAAGAGGTATTAATTATGTCTGCTGCTATAGCTGAGCATGAACACGATGATCATCATGATCATGGGCCTGAAAAAGGCTTGTTAAGGTGGATCATTACCACTAACCATAAAGATATAGGCACACTTTATTTATTTTTTGCGCTGGCCATGTTTTTTGTAGGTGGCTCAATGGCATTAATAATACGTGCAGAATTATTTGAACCAGGCCTGCAATTTGTCACTCCGCAGTTTTTTAACTCGATGACTACCATGCATGCTTTGGTCATGGTATTTGGGGCTGTTATGCCGGCGTTTGTTGGTTTTGCCAACTGGCAGATTCCCTTGATGATTGGTGCGCCAGATATGGCATTGCCAAGAATGAATAATATGAGTTTCTGGATGCTGGTCGCCGGAATACTTTTATTAGCGAGTACTTTATTTATGGAAGGCGGTGCGCCAGCCTCAGGCTGGACATTGTACCCGCCTTTAGTTTTGCAAACAGGTGCGGCGTTACCCTTTGCAATCTTCTCAGTGCATTTATTAGGTATCTCTTCGATTATGGGAGCCATCAATATTATTGCTACTATTTTCAATATGCGCGCCCCAAAAATGACATTAATGAAAATGCCATTATTTGTCTGGACCTGGTTAATCACCGCTTTCTTACTGATAGCCATTATGCCTGTGTTTGCCGGGGCTGTGACAATGCTATTAACAGATCGCTTTTTTGATACCAGTTTTTTCGATGCGGCGGGTGGTGGTGATCCTGTGCTGTATCAACATATTTTCTGGTTCTTTGGGCATCCAGAAGTGTATGTGATGATTCTACCTACTTTCGGTATCGCTTCGACAATTATCCCTGTTTATGCTCGCAAGCCTTTGTTTGGATATAGCTCTATGGTTTATGCAACAGCAGCCATTGCTTTCCTATCCTTTGTTGTCTGGGCGCATCATATGTTTACCGTCGGGATGCCAATAGCGGGGGAGTTATACTTTATGTATGCAACCATGCTTATCGCCATTCCGACTGGGGTTAAAATTTTCAACTGGACTGCCACGATGTGGCAAGGGTCTATGACATTTGAAACGCCGATGTTATTTTCAATAGCCTTTGTCGTGTTATTTACCTTAGGTGGCTTTACTGGCTTAATGATGGCATTGGCCCCGGTTGACTTCCAGTATCATGATACCTATTTTATTGTTGCTCATTTTCATTACACCTTAGTGCCTGCATCCATTTTTATTATTATGGCCGGTGCTTATTTCTGGTTGCCTAAATGGACTGGGCATATGTACGATGAAAAATTAGCGACCTTTCACTTTTGGCTATCTGCGATATCCGTCAATATTTTATTCTTTCCTCAGCATTTTCTTGGGTTAGCAGGAATGCCTCGTCGTATCCCAGATTATGCAGTGCAATTTGCTGACTGGAATATGGTCTCTAGTATTGGTGCTTTTATCTTTGGCTTTAGTCAGTTGTTATTTGTCTATATTGTGATCAAAACAATTAGAGGCGGTACCGGTGAAAAGGTCACTGATGAAGTCTGGGAAGATGCGCATAAGCATGGCTTAGAATGGACGTTGCCTTCGCCAGTGCCTTATCATACTTTCGCCACACCACCTGACAAAATTCCGACAGAACCTTTTTAAGGTAAGGGGGCTTGGTCTGCATGGATTATTTCTTGTAGATCAAGCGAGCAGTGATAAATTGAACTGAGATAATGAAGACTAAAACAAAAAATATATTGACTGTTATTGCTCTTACGAGCATTGCAATTACAATTTATATTTTAGTTGTAATAAGGGTGACTTCTTAGTGATATCGGCTGATTTAGAGCAGAGGAATAAAAAGACAGTACGAAGTCTACTTTTTGTCGTATTGGTGATGTTTATGTTTGCAGTAGCCTTGATACCTTTGTATGATATTTTGTGCGAAATTACAGGTATTAATGGCAAAACCAGGCAAGAATCTTCTGTTTTAAATTATACGGTTGATACACAGCGGAACATAAACTTTGAATTTATTACTTCTCTAGGTGCCGGTACTGGCTTGGAATTTAAAGCAGATAAGTACCAGCTAAAAGTGCACCCTGGTGAAGTCATAACGATGACATATACAGCAATAAACAAAACAGATAAACGTATGCTTGCCAAGGCAAATCCCAGTGTTACGCCGGGACCGGCTGTAGGGTACGTTAAAAATACTAAGTGTTTTTGTTTTGATACACAGGTTTTTGAAGCAGGTGAGACTAAGCATCTTGAAGTGCAATTAGTCCTTGACCCAGCTTTACCTGCACGCTACAAAAGATTGACATTTGGGTTAACATTTTATGATACTACTAATTAATAGGGGATAATGATGTCTACAGGCGCATATTACATTCCACACAAGGCAACGTGGCCGATTGCGGCGACTGCAGGTTTATTGACGTTGTTAGTTGGTTTTGCAAATTACCTGAATGGTAATGCGGCAGGATCTACTTTCATGCTACTAGGTTTAGCCATTTTTATAGTGATGCTGGCTGGCTGGTTTACCTTGCAGGCCAATGAAAGTGAAACCGGTATGTATAACCATGGGGTGGGTATTTCCTATCGGATGGGGATGATGTGGTTTATCTTTTCGGAAATTATGTTTTTTGCCGTATTTTTTGGTACGCTTTGGTATACACGTAACTTGTCAATGGATTGGTTGGCGGGTATTGGTGACGGGCCTGGGCGTTCTTCGGATATGCTGTGGCCCTCGTTTGAAGCAATGTGGCCATCCAATGGGCCGGGTGAAATAGGGGGTGAATTTGAGCCTATGGGCGCTTTCGGTTTACCTTTATTAAATACTTTAATTTTATTAACGAGTGGTGTCACCTGTACATGGGCGCATCATGGTCTGCTTGCTAACAACCGTTCTCAACTCATTAAAGGATTGTCTTTAACGGTGGGCTTAGGGTTTCTATTCGTTGGTTTTCAAGCGATTGAGTATATGGAAGCATACCATGATATGGGCTTAACTTTAGGTTCGGGAATCTATGGTTCAACTTTCTTTATGTTAACGGGATTTCACGGTGCACACGTTTGTATAGGAGCAATTATGCTATCGGTTGTTTTATTCCGTAGCTGGAGAGGACATTTTACCCCAGAAAATCATTTCGTTTTTGAAGCCGCTGCCTGGTATTGGCATTTTGTTGATGTAGTCTGGTTAGGCTTATTTATCTTTGTCTATTTACTGTAACTCAATTCAAATGCCCAAAAAAGCACTGCCTGGTACAGGTAGTGCTTTTTTTTTGTAAAAATTAAAATATGCTGGTTTAGCGTAAGGTCAGACTGCTTGATCTCGCGGATAATAATGTGATACTAAAAAAAATATGATTAATTGATGTTGAGTTAGATGGAATTCAACTAGGGAGCTGGAAATAAATAAACGTCCAATATTGGGCGGGGTTTTTGTTCGTATTCAAGGCGTACTAACAGGCGCATAAGTACTTAGGCATTATTATTTTAACTAAAATTATGAGGGTAGAAATTCATGACTTTAGTTAATATTTTCTATTTTTTTGTAAAAATATATTCAAATTTCCAAAAATTACACTGAAAATTGGAGATTTTATACTTTTTCAAAAAGGTTAAATCAATTTTGCTTGAGTACTTATCAGGCTACGCAACTGTTACTACAACGAAGAAGCCAGACAAAAAGACCAGCAATGCTGGATGATTATTTGTTTCCATCTCCCTTAACCTTCAATAATGACATGAATGCTGGGTTACGTTTTCTCGCTACGCTCAAAAATCTAACCCAGCGAACGATCTTGGTCTCACCTTATTATCTTGGAAAATCTGCAGGGTTATGATTTTATTAGGCTGACTCGAAAAATAATATTCTATACTCTAACGCAAAATGGCTAGCATCACTTGTTAAACTAGGAGGCTGTCCAAGAATAGAAGCCGTCGCGAGGGAAAGCTGACCAAAAGGGGTTTTCCGCAGTAGGTTTTCTATTCTTGGGCAGCCTCCTAGGCACTGCTTGGGAATACGGGGACGAACAGCCCCGCGTGAGAGGTTTTGGTGTGCAGTACATTAGCGATTACTGTTTCGGACACGCTAAAGCGATTTTTCTCCTGTGGGTATGCTCCGTCTTTATAGTGGGGCGCTGAAAAGGGAAAAATTAATTATGTTTGTTCAGCCATTTTTTCTTTTTGCAGCTGCATTTGCATCCCTATGCCCGTTGGCTGTATAAGCCCTGTCATTAATGCGATGGCAAGTAAAATAAACAAGGCTAGGGAAATACTTATACGATAAGTTAAAGCCTTGACCGTTTTAGCAGAGGTTTCTTTATGTTTAACTAGATGAAACAGTGCTGTGCCAAGGCTAGCAATAATGGAGATAAAAACAAGAATGATTAGAATTTTTAGCATAATATTAAAAGCCTCTAAGAAGATAAATAGTTTGTTAAACCAGAGTGTTTGTTAAAAGTAGGAGTGAATAAGTGTTTTGTTTAGCAATATAACTGGATAGATATGTGTTGCTCTGCAAGGGGAAGCAATGTAGCACGGATATAAAAATGTCTGGCCTTAGGTAACTCGCAATAAATAAACTACCCATATTGCGCAGGATTTTTGTTCGTCTTCAAGGCGTAGAAATAGGCGCATAGCAGGCTACGTAACTATTTCTACAACGCAGAAGACGGACAAAAAAACAAGCAAGGTGGGTTATTTGTTGTGAGTTACCTTAAGAGCGCCTGCTTTTGCGATAGGCTATAAAAGAAATCCAGCTGCCCCTGTAAAACGAGACATTAGGGTTGGAGTGACACGCTTTAGCGTGTCCGAAACAGCAATCGCTATTGCACGTTTGTCATTACTTTAAATGTCATTTGTCCCTGATTAAGGGAGATGGAAACAAACATCATCCAAGATTGCGGGTCTGTTTGTCCGTCTTCAGCGTTGTAGTAACCGTTTCGTAGCCTGCTATGCGCCTGTTACTACGCCTTGAATACGAACAAAAATACTGCCCAATATTGGACGTTTATTTATTTCCAGCTCCCTAAGTTGATAGCCAGAAATTCCAATAAAATGACGGTCTGTGCTATAAACGCTAAATCATTTATACTCACTTACTTTGTTACGATAATTATATCCTAAATGTTTAACTAAAATTTACAAATGGCCTATTCATGAAACAGAGTTTGTCTCTATCGTGCTGTAACATTAAAATTATACCGCTATTTGTTTTTGTGTGTGTACTGGCATTATTGCTGCGCCTCGGTTTTTGGCAATTGAGTCGGGCAGAAGAAAAACGTGAATTGCTGGCTAATCAATTTCAGAAGATGGAAAAGGAAATATTGCCAATGACTGAGATTTTATTAGCAGAAGATATCAAAAAAGAAGCATTAAGGTATCAGCGCGTTAGTTTGCAAGGGCGCTACGATGTTAAACATCAGTTTTTAATAGATAATCAGATTCATGATGGCAAGGTGGGGTGTTTTGTTTTAACACCTTTTAGGTTGACGGCAAGTCATCAAACCGTGCTCATTAATCGAGGCTGGGTTTTGATGGACAAAGACAGAACGCAATTACCTGATGTTGACTTTACGCCTTTGCCTGGGGAGGTGTCGGTGGTCGGCGTGATTAACACTTTTCCTGAAGTAGGGTGGGTTCTGAAAGGAGCGGATGAGCCTGGAAAAGGGTGGCCTTCGGTCGTGCAGCTTATAAATAACAAAAAGATTCGCAATAAACTTAACCAGCCAATTCTGGATTTTCAGGTACAGTTGGCACCAGGGCAAGCCTATGGCTATATTAGAGAGTGGAAAATCAACATGCGTATGCCACCAGAGAAGCATGTTGCCTATGCTTTTCAATGGTTTTCCCTAGCCTTTACCTTAACTTTATTAACCCTTTGGGGAAGTTGTAAAAAACATAAAAATGATTGATCAAACAAAGAAAAACCATCGTACGATAATAATATTAGCCTTAATGACGCTTATACCCTTCTCATTTGCATGGTACTTAACAACAGACCCAGACTTTCGGCCTGGCTCAACCAACAATGGTAAGCTCATTATTCCAGTAGTCACGACAGAGCGTACTGATTTTAAAGGGGTTGATCAATTTTCCGTAGACAATCTTAAAGAATTAAACGGACATTGGGTAATGTTAAATATTATTCCTGATGCAGAATGTTTAAAGGTCTGTGCCGATGCGATTCATGCAACGAAACAGCTACGCCTGATGCTCAATAAAGATTTAACACGTACCCGCAGGGCTGTGATTATTATGCAAGGAAAACAACGTGTAGATTATCAGCCCTGGTGGGATGAGGATGATAGGCTATTAAAGGTTAAGGTCAATACGGCTTTAGCGGAACAGCTAAAGCGGTTACTAGGCGGTGCTGAAATGGTAGAAGGGCAGTTAATTTTGATGGATCCTTTAGGAAACCTGATGATGCAATATAAATCAGGGTTTGATCCTTATGCTGTAAAACGTGATTTAAAAAAATTACTTAGAATTTCTCAAATAGGGTAAATTAACATGTTCAGGCTTTCCGCATTATTAGTTTGTTTCTTTGCTTTAATATCAGCAGTTTCAGGTGTTTTGCTGCACTTTTCACCTGAAACTATTCAATCTTGCACTGACTATGCAGACTGTTATCAGCAAATTAAGGTATTGATTAGTCAGGTAAGCTTTAATGTATATGAAATTGTATGGCTAACGCACTTTTTAAGTACCTTAGCGATCATAATATTTGTGGCTGCGATGTTATTAAGCAGTTTTTGGTCCCGTTCATCCCGCGTAGGCACGGTAATTTGGACGCTTGTCTTGGCAGGTATGGTGGGTTTGCAAATTCAGCCGGGCGTTTATCAACATCTGCTCGCAACACAAGCGTTGAATCATGCTGCCCACTACTTATTAAATGCACTGGTTTTATGTGTCGCATTCCACCTTTATTTGCGCAGTAAAACAATCTGGGTTAAGCGTCATGAGGGAGAAGGGATACTGCTCGTTTCGTTTTCAATATTACTGTTAGGGCTGCAACTTGTTTTAGGCGCTTGGCTTACAGCGAATAATGCCGGGTTGGTATGTGGTGGTTTCCCACGATGTCTTGGTTCCTGGTGGCCACCCGTTGCAGATTATCAAAATGCGTTTAACCTGTTTTCTTCTTTATCCTTTGCTGCGAAAGTTGCAGTGCACTGGGTGCACAGAATTCTTTCAGTCTTTGTATTTGTTATTTTGACATGGTTAATGCTGGCTGCGACCACTCGACGTATAAAGCAAGTTCGTTGGGCAGGTGCTGCGGTTAGCTTGCTGTTGCTGGTACAGATAGGTGCAGGCATTCTACTCGTTAAATTTGCTATGCCGCCTTGGGTAGTCGCCGTTCATAGTCTGACGGCGGTGGTTTTAATGTTGCCATTACTGGCTATTCGGTTTTATAGCAAATATCAGGCTTTTGATGAGCAAGTCAGTGATGCAGAAGAACATGCTGTAGAATTACCGCAAATTGAAGAAGCGCTCATTGTTCAGGAGATTCCTTTAGATGAAGCGTCTGAACCAGAGTCTTTATATTTACGTTTAAAAACACAGCTTAGTAAAACACGGACTGGCCTAGGTTCTGTGTTATCTGCAGTGACCTTAGGGAATAGAGCAATAGACCAGGATTTACTGGAAGAAATTGAAACCAGTTTATTAATGGCTGATGTGGGGATGGAAGTTACCACAGGTATTATTGCAAACCTTGAAGAGAGTGTTGAAAAACACCAGTTAAAAGATAGCAGTGCCTTACAATCACTGCTGAAGCAGCAATTATTAGAATTGTTAAAGCCAGTAAGTCAGCCTTTGGTGATTCCTGAACAACAAGGCCCCTATGTTATTCTGGTTGTGGGTGTTAATGGTGTTGGCAAAACCACAACCATTGGGAAATTGGCGCAAAGAATACAACAACAGGGTCATAGTGTTATGTTAGCCGCTGGGGATACCTTTAGAGCGGCAGCCGTTGAACAATTACAAGCCTGGGGTGAGCGTAACCAGATACAGGTGGTTGCACAGCATACCGGGGCAGATTCTGCATCGGTTATATATGATGGTGTGCAGTCAGCGCAAGCAAAGGGCATAGATGTATTAATAGCGGATACAGCAGGGCGGTTGCATACTAAGTCTAATCTGATGGAAGAGTTAAGCAAAATCAAACGCATTATGACTAAACTTGATGATACCGCTCCACATGAAGTCTTATTAGTTCTGGATGCGGGAACAGGCCAGAATGCACTTTCCCAGGCTGAACATTTTAATAAGTCAGTTACTTTGACCGGAATTGCCCTGACAAAACTAGATGGCACTGCTAAAGGGGGAATGATTTTCGCTTTAGCTAAACAGATTGGAGTGCCTATTCGATTTCTTGGGGTTGGGGAAGGCATTAATGACTTGCAGGATTTTAATGCAGAACAGTTTATAGATGCATTGTTTGTCACAGACTAGACCAAAGGCTTGGGTTGATGCTTACTTTTGAACGTGTTTTTAAACGCTATGAGGGCGCCGGTGATGCGCTCACTGATGTAAGCTTTCATCTTGGAAAAGGTGAAATGACTTTTTTGACGGGGCATTCGGGAGCAGGAAAAAGTACATTGCTGAAATTAATTGCAATGATTGAGCGGAGCTCTAGAGGGCAAGTGCATGTTGATGGACAAAACCTGAATCGTATGAATGATAAACAGATTCCTTTTTTACGTCGCAAGCTAGGCTTGATCTTTCAAGATTATAAGTTGCTAATGGACCGGACTGTTTTTGAAAATATTGCTTTACCTTTAGTTGTCGCTGGAGTGGGGCAATATGAAATGGCTCGACGTGTTCGAGCGGCCCTTGATAAAGTAGGTTTGTTAGCAAAGGAAAAAAAATATCCTCTGGCATTATCAGGGGGAGAGCAGCAGCGTATAGGCATTGCGCGAGCGGTTGTTAATAAACCAGCGATTATTCTGGCAGATGAGCCAACTGGAAATCTTGACCCTGAACTTTCAGCAGAAATCATGCATTTGTTTGCTCAATTTAGGCAAGTGGGAGTCACCGTTCTAATTGCGACTCATGATATAGGCTTAATTAGCCGATTTGATCATAGGGTATTGCAATTAGAGCATGGGCGGCTAGTACAGCAGTTCCGAAGTAAACAATAAAATACACTTTGTTATGCTATTTTTTATATCATCAATTTAAGGGAGGGGCTGTACTAGTAATGAGCACTTATGAAATCTGTTAAGCAAAGTAAAGTTGCAAGCACTAGAGGCGAACAGCAACATAAGCCAGTAAAGCGAGGGAATGATCATTATATTATTCATGCTTTAAAGTGCCATAAAGCATCGCTGCTTGCGAGTTTGATTCGTTTGTTAAAGGCTCCGTATACTACCATGATGGCTGTTTCCGTCATGGCTATAGCCATTGCTTTAGCAGGAAGTTTCTATGTATTAGTCAGTAATGCACAGAAACTCGTTGATTCGTTTCAGACTGGAAAGCAAATTTCTTTGTTTTTAGAGGAGCAAATAAATGAACAGCAAGCGAGGAGTATAGCGACAGAGTTACGAGCCCTTGAGTCGATAGAAAAAATTATCTTGATATCAAAACAACAGGCTTTAGCGGAATTTAAGCAATATAGCGGCTTTGGTGCTGCTTTAGATGCGTTGCAGGGAAACCCCTTACCTGTAGTGCTTCAGGTTTACCCAAAAGAATCATTCACGGAAACTATTCAATTAAAGCAGTTGTTTGCCCGAATGCAGAATCAGCCGGGTGTCGATTTTGCACAAATGGATATGGAGTGGGTGTTACGCGTGCAATTGATTTTGCAAGTTGCGCAAAGAATTGTACTCCTATTAAGTATTTTACTTGCCCTGGCTGTCATCTTTATTGCTGGGAATACCATACGTTCTGAATTGCAAACACGGCAGAATGAAGTCGTTATCACACAACTTGTTGGAGGCACAAATGCGTTTATTTGTCTGCCCTTTCTGTATGCTGGATTTTGGTATGGTTTTATATCAGGTGTCTTGGCCTGGTGTATTGTTTTCTTGATGCTGATATTGATTAATGCGCCTTTAGAGCAATTATCATTGCTTTATCAAAGCCCGTTTCAATTGCAATTCTTGAGTGCTGGTGAGTCAGCATTGTTAGTTATATCTGCTTCAGGGCTGGGTGTTATAGGTTCTTTGGTCGTTGTGAGTTATCAACTAAGCTTATTAAAACCCGAATAGCCTTGTTTTTGAACTTTGAGTCCTTATATCTTGTAAAGCGAGTTAATTGCCGGTAAGGTAGCGTATGGAGACATCATTGGGATGAGTTTTTAGGCTACATAAAAATAACAAGAATAGGGAGAGACGTATGCCAAAAAGTCAAAATTTACAAGATACTTTTTTAAATACACTTAGAAAAGAGCATACACCTGTATCGATTTTTCTGGTGAACGGGATAAAATTGCAAGGGCGGGTTGATTCATTTGATCAATACGTTATTATGCTAAAAAACACGATGGTACAAATGGTTTATAAACATGCAATTTCAACGATTGTGCCGGGTAAATCTTTTAACATAATCAATAAAGAGAGTGAACTTGAGTAATTTGATTATTTGTATAAGCAAGGGGTTGTACCTTGTTTGATCGCCCAGAATCAGGTGAAAGAGCCGTTCTGGTACATATTAATCTGCATGCAGGGCAAGAAGATTTAAATGAATTAAAAGAGCTGGCACGATCTGCGGGTGCTGAAGTTGTAGATGTACTCACAGGTTCGAGGCGTACTCCGGATCCAAAGTACTTTATTGGTAGTGGTAAACTGGAAGAATTAAAAGCTGCGATAGAAGAGTCAGAAGCAGATCTGGTTTTGTTTAACCATGCCTTAAGCCCAAGTCAGCAGCGTAATCTTGAAGCGGCTCTGGAGTTTAGGGTGGTTGATCGTAATGGACTGATTTTAGATATCTTTGCCTTGCGCGCCAACACACATGATGGAAAACTACAAGTTGAACTGGCACAATTAAAGCACCTTTCTACGCGCTTAACGCGGGGCTGGACACACCTGGATAGACAAAAAGGGGGTATTGGGATGCGTGGAACCGGCGAGACTCAGTTAGAGGATGATCGGCGTCAGGTTGGTATGCGTCTTAAACTGGTCCAAAGTCGTCTTGAAAAAGTTGTTAAACAGCGTCATCAAGGTCGTGCTAGACGTAAACGCTCGGAAATACCCAATTTATCATTAGTGGGCTATACCAATGCGGGTAAATCAACGCTGTTTAATGGCTTGACAGGCGCAGATATCTATGTGGCAAATCAACTGTTTGCCACGCTTGATCCTACGTTAAGGCGCTTTAAATTAGCGAATGCGACTGAGGTTGTGTTGGCTGATACCGTTGGGTTTATTCGTCATTTACCCCACGAGTTGGTTGCCGCCTTTAAATCGACCTTACAGGAAGCGACTGAAGCAGATTTATTATTACATGTGATAGATGCCAATGATGAAAGCCGAGATGAAACAATCTTTGAAGTCAATCGGGTGTTAACAGAAATTGGGGCGAATACTAACCTGCAACTAGAAGTTTTTAATAAAATTGACGTGCTGGATGACTTTGTTCCGCGGATTGATCGAAATGAGCAGGGGCGACCGGTACGCGTATGGTTATCCGCAAAAACTGGCGACGGGATGGAACTGTTATTACAAGCTTTAGCAGAAATGTTTTCATCGACTAAGGTTAAAAAGCTGTGTCATTTATCACCTAGCCAAGGTGGCGTGCGTGCAAAACTATTTTCAGTTGCGAATATTTTGCAAGAAGATTTTACCGAACAAGGAGGCTGGGATTTAGCCATTGAAATAGATCAACAGTACATGGGGATCTTAAGCGAAGTGGATATGGAAGAAATTGAGTCATGATGATTGTATACTAAGGCGTTTTTAGGATAATTACAGAGTTAGGTAACACGCAATAAAAAAACCACCTATATTGCGCAGGATTTTTGTTTGTCTTCAAGGCGTAGAAATAGGCGCATAGCTGGTTGCGTAACTCTTTCTACAACACTGAAGACGGATAAAAAGGCAAGCAAGTTGGGTGGGGTATTTATTGCGAGTTGTCTTAAATCATAGGGATTTATATTGTTATTCAGATGTCCATTTCAAATTTCCTAAAAAACTGGAGTGAAATGTCACTCCAGTTTGCTTTAAGCGTCCTTTTGTAGGGCTTTCGTTGACAGGAAATGCTTTGAGCGGATGTTATAGAGAAACTGAATAATAACCGATTAAATAGATTACCTTTATTTTTTTGCAGTAAAAATGTGGAGTTAGAGAATGTCTTGGAATGAACCAGGCGGTGATAAAAACAAAGACCCTTGGAGTGGTCGTAACGAGGGAAATGGACCTCCTGATTTAGATGAGGCGATTCGTTCGTTGCAAGATAAGTTAGGTGGCCTGTTTGGGGGTGGTAATGGCAATGGTGGCGGTGAAGATAACTCTCCACCATCCTTTAAAGGTCTTGGTTTTCTGGCAATCGGGGCAGTTGCTCTGTGGGCTGCCAGTGGTTTCTATATTGTTGATGAAGGAAATCGGGGGGTTGAATTACGTTTTGGTAAATATGTGGCGACAACCAAACCTGGTTTAAACTGGAGACTACCTGCACCTATTGAAAATAATGAAATAGTGAATACCTCAAAGCAGAGATCTTTAGAAGTGGGTTACCGCTCTGCTGGAGGGCGAAAAGGCTCAGTTGCTAAAGAAGCACTGATGTTGACTCAGGATGAAAATATAGTTGATGTGCAATTGGCTGTGCAATATCGAGTCAACGATGCTAAACGTTATTTATTTAACATATTGAGCCCGACAGCAACCCTTAAACAGGTGACGGAAGGTGCTTTACGTGGCGTTATTGGTGGTAATACCATGGATTTCGTTCTGACTGAAGGACGTAGTCAGATTGTGGCAGATATTAAAAGTGAAATACAGCGTGTGATGGATTCGTACGAATCGGGTATTATCATTACCAGTGTAAACCTTGTTGATGCCCAGCCTCCTCAGCAGGTACAGGCAGCTTTTGAAGATGCGATTAAAGCACGTGAAGATCAGCAGAGATTTATCAATGAGGCGCAAGCCTATTCCAATGATATCGTTCCAAAAGCAAGAGGGGCGGCGGCAAGGGTTTTGGCGGAAGCTGAAGGTTATAAATCACGTATTATTGCTTCAGCAGAAGGTAATGTAAGTCGTTTTACACAGGTTTTAACTGAATATGAAAAGGCTCCTGAAGTCACTCGGCAACGTATTTATCTGGATACTATGGAGTTGGTAATGAGTGGTACCAATACCGTAATGGTAGATGTTGAAGGTGGCAATAATATAATGTATTTACCTTTAGATAAATTGGCAGATAAATCGCAGGCTATAAGGGGGAAAGTGAATAGCTATAACCCAGCGTCAACAGTCTCTCAGCCGTATAATTCAACCAACACACCTCGGCCTTCGAGTCGTGGCCGTACACCAAGAGGACGCTAAACATGTCAGCAAATAAAATTTTAATGACTATTGGTGCGATAGCAACGGTTGTTATAATGTGTGTGTTTACCGTTTCAGAAACAGAACAAGCGATTAAGTTTAAATTTGGAGAGATCATTGCTGCAGATTATGAACCAGGTTTACATTTTAAATTTCCTTTCATTAATAATGTCAAAAAATTTGATTCACGCATCCAGACATTGGATTCTGCGCCAGAACCTTTTTTAACGGCAGAAAAGAAAAATGTCATAGTAGACTCCTTTGTAAAATGGCGTATTGGCGATGTGACTACTTTCTATACAGCGGTTGCAGGTGATCCTTATCAAGCCAACGGGCTTTTGGATCAAATTATTAAAGATGCATTTCGTAGTGAATTTAGTAAGCGTGATATCCAGCAATTAGTGTCAACAGACCGTAGCGCAGTACGTGAAGCACTGATTAAAAATACAACTCCGGCAGCAGCAAAGCTAGGGATAGAGATTGTTGATGTACAGGTTAAACGTATTGATTTACCCAGCGAGGTCAGTGAGTCTGTTTATCGCCGTATGGATGCTGAGCGGGCGAGAGTTGCACGTGATTTTCGTTCGCAGGGGGCAGAAGCTGCTGAGAAAGTGCGCGCGGATGCTGACAAGCAGAAAGAAATTATTTTGGCAAATGCTTTTCGTGATTCTCAAATAATGAAAGGGGAGGGCGATGCAAAAGCGGCAGATATTTATGCTAAGGCTTATGGTAAAAATATAGAATTTTACGCTTTTTATCGTAGTATGGCGGCTTATAAAGAGACTTTCGCTAACTCATCTAACTTAATGGTGACTGAGCCAAACTCTGAGTTCTTTAAATATTTTAAACAAATGAAATAAACGTCATTTATTTGAATTGAACAATGGCCATGGACTTCAGACGGGAGATACGACAGGAGTGACACGCTTAAGCTATCTTGCCGAAACAGCAATAGCTTAAGCTTTGCACTCTTGCATAGAGGCCGCTAAATCTCCTTTACCTTAATTAAGTTCGTAGCCTGAACAATCAAACGCTCCGCCTATGTGGGGCGTTTTTGTGTGTATTGGAAAATTATCATGTTGCAAAGAGACCCTTGGCTATTACCAGAAGGTGTTGAAGAGGTTTTACCCGAAGATGCTAAGCACTTAGAAAAATTACGCCGCCAGTTACTTGATGTTTTTGAGTGCTGGGGTTATGAAAAAGTGGTGCCGCCCTTTATTGATTATCTAGACTCATTATTAACCGGGTCAGGCCATGATCTAAACTTACAGACGTTTAAATTAACGGATCAACTAAGTGGTGAAATATTAGGCATACGTGCCGATATGACACCTCAGGTGGCAAGAATTGATGCGCATAGCTTAAGCTACCAGCAAACATCACGGTTATGCTATGAAGGAACAACCTTGCATACTCGGGGCGGCGCTTTAGACAAAACCCGAATTCCGATGCAAATTGGTGCAGAGTTATTTGGCCATGCAGGCATTGATAGTGACATCGAAGTGGTTCAGTTAATGCTTGAAGTGTTATCTATGGCTGGGCTTAAAAATGTCCACCTAGATTTGGGTCATGTTGGAATTTATCGTGGATTGGTTGCGCAGGCCCATTTAACGGCTGATCAGGAATTGGCATTATTTGAGGTATTACAGCGCAAGTCAAACTGTGAACTGCTAGAATTATTAAACAGTTATGCTGTTCCCGCTGAACTGCAAGCTATTTTTATACTCTTACCTAAATTAAATGGCGATAGAACTGTTCTGGAGAATGCTCAGTCAATTTTTGCAACAGCTGATCCAGGCGCACGTAATGCCTTAGCTCAGCTGGAAGAATTATCTGGCATTTTACACAATTACTATCCAGAATTAACCATCAGTTTCGATCTAGCTGAATTACGGGGCTATCATTATCATACAGGGGTCGTTTTTGCAGCATTTGTGCCTGAAGTGGGTAAAGAAATTGCTCGTGGCGGACGTTACGATAATATTGGTCAGATATTTGGTAGCGCCAGACCTGCAACTGGTTTTAGTGCCGATTTGAAGGTTTTAGCGGCACTGACTAAGCAAAATCAAGCAACAGATGATGTGACTAAAGTCTGGGCCCCAATTGTTAAAGGCGATATTGAATTAGACGAAAAGGTGCGTGATCTTCGTGCTTCTGGGTGTATAGTGATTAAACAGCTTTCGGAACAGAACGAAGAAGCTAGTCAACTTGCTTGTCATCAAAAATTAGAAAAAATTGATAAGAACTGGGTTCTTGTCCCGTTAAATTAATGTGGAATTATTATGGGTAAAAATGTTGTAGTGATTGGCACGCAATGGGGCGATGAAGGCAAAGGTAAATTGGTGGACCTGTTAACCGATCAGGCAAAAGCAGTCGTGCGTTTTCAAGGTGGACATAATGCAGGACATACGTTAGTCATTGAGGGTAAAACGACAGTGTTACATCTCGTGCCCTCTGGCGTTTTGCGTGAAGACGTACAGTGCTTAATTGGGAACGGCGTGGTGTTGTCACCTGAAGCCTTACTGAAAGAAATTAAAATACTGGAAGAGTCGGGAATTCCTGTGCGTTCTCGCTTATTGATCAGTGAAGCCTGTGCCTTGATTCTGCCAATTCATGTTGCCATTGATCAGGCGCGAGAAAAAGCGAAAGGCGCAAAAGCAATCGGTACAACAGGGCGTGGTATAGGGCCAGCTTATGAAGATAAAATAGCGAGACGGGGTGTGCGTGCGGGAGACTTGTTTAACCCCGCTTTATTTACTGAAAAGCTAAGAGAGTTAACTGAGTTTCATAACTTTATGCTCACAGAGTACTATAAAGTACCTGCTGTTGATTTTGATAATATGCTAGCTGAGTCCCTGGCGTTAGCCGAACATATTAAACCTATGTTGATTGATGTGGCTGAAAAGCTGCATGCATATCAGGCTGATGATGAAAATTTATTATTTGAAGGCGCACAAGGAGCCTTGCTGGATATTGATCATGGAACATACCCCTATGTGACTTCATCAAATACCACAGCGGGTAGTGCCTCTACTGGGACAGGCGTCGGCCCTTTAGATATTGATTATGTTTTAGGGATTACTAAAGCCTATTCAACACGCGTGGGTAATGGTCCTTTCCCGACGGAACTAGATGATCACTATGGTCAGCATCTCGGTGAAAAAGGCCATGAGTTTGGTGCAACAACCGGTAGAAAGAGACGTACTGGCTGGTTTGATGCTGTTTCTATGCGTAAATCAGCGCAAATGAATTCCTTAAGTGGTATGTGTCTGACTAAATTAGATGTACTGGATGGTCTGGATAAAATCGGAATTTGTACCGCCTATAAGATCGCTGGTGAAGAAGTGACAGTCGCACCACTAGGTGCTGAGAAATATGAAGCCTGTATTCCTGTTTTTGAATATATGGACGGTTGGACAGGTATCACTAGAGGTGTTACTGAATTAGATAAGTTGCCTGCAAATGCCTTAGCCTACATTAAGCGCTTAGAGGAACTGGTCGGCGTGAAAATATCCATTCTTTCGACTGGCCCAGAGCGCAATGAAACCATTGTTTTAAATAACCCGTTTGCTTAGGTAACACGCAATAAATAGACTACCTATATTGCGCAGGGTTTTTGTTTGTCTTCAAGGCGTAGAAATAGGCGTATAGCACGCTACGTACGCTGAAAACCAGGGAAACGGAGCTTAGCGAAGTGATGATTTTTAGTCCCTGATAGGCGGCAGGGCAATTCGCCAATCCGAAGTGCGCGATAGCGCGCGAGGGAGGCAAGAATTGCATTACGAATAGCCGTCCAGCCATTTGAGGTAGCCATGACGAAGCGGCTTTGTGCGTAGTCGTGCGGACGCAGGGCGTTCAGGGCATCCCCCACTCGCTGCGTAGGTGAGTGAATGAAGGTGGCAGGAGTCCCAGAATTTCACGAAGTAGCATGGCGCGCCTGTCTATTTCTACAACGCAGAAGACAGGCAGAAGGATAGGCAAGCAAGATGGGTATGTTGTGAGTTGCCTTGGGTGTGTAGTGTGTAGTGCACTAATCTGGGTTTAAGTAATGGATGTCCTGAGAGCGCATGCGGCCGTCTGCGCATATACAAGTGCGGGTAATTGCCCGCGCACTTAGGAATGGGAATTTAATAACTTGTGCATTTAAGCCCCAAGCCATTCAAGCTATTATTTTAAGTGTAGGTTATGGGTGAGGCATGAACCCTAAGGTAAGGCGCAATCAATAAACTACCCATATTGCGCAGGATTTTTGTTTGTCTTCCATTAGTAGAAATAGGCGCATAGCAGGCTACGTAACTATTTCTACAACACTGAATATGGACAAAAAGACAAGCAAAAT
>CAYZUM010000002.1:0-47046 GCA_964481455.1 uncultured Methylomonas sp.
CTGTTTCCGCAACGCAGAAGGCGAACAAAAAGACAAGTCAGAATGCACACGTTACTTGATTCCCATTCCTATGCGCCTATTTCTACGTTTTGAAGTCAAACAAAAATTCTGCGCAATATGGGGCGTTTATTTATTGCGCGTTACCTAAGAAAGAAGTGGTGAATCTGGCTTTATATAAATTAGTAGATTCTTATAAAGAAAAGGATATTCATAGGCAGAATTTTATGGCAGCTTATATTGAAAAGCCAATACTGATTGAGAACTTTTCTCCTCTGGGAAGGGGGGAGGTTTATGAACGATAAAGTCTTTATCGGTAGTAATGCCTGGCTTTATGCATTAATTCAAAGTCACACAGAGGATGAAAAAAGAATAAAAGCTAAAGGATGTATTACAGGGGCAGTTAACATTATTGTCAGCACACAAGTTGTTAATGAAGGTTGTGTGAATTTAATGCGAAAAACTACAAAGGATAATATCTATATTGAGCAATTTGTTAGTGATTTCGTAGCAACTTATCCTGTGTTAGCACAATCCAAAGAGGATGCTTTACACGCTGCAAGTATCAGAAAGGACTACCAGTTTTCCGATTGGGATAGCTTGATAGTCGCTTGCGCATTACGCAGTCACTGGAGAATGCCCCAGACTGAAAGTATGCAACATGATTTGACTATTTATCAACAGTTAAAGATCTGTAACCCATTTCGACTATAGTCCCAAATAGGAGAGTAGCATGACCGAAGCTTACACAGAAGCAGAAATCGAAAGTCGTTTAAAAGAGGAATTGCCGCACTGGTATTATGAAAAAGGCTGGATTCGACGCAAAATCAAAACCAGTGGCTGGAAAGGGAGTCTGATGGTCGTTAATACGGTAGGCCATTTAGCGGAAAAAGCATGGCATCATCCAGATTTGGCTGTCTCTTATGCGTTTGTGATTGTTAAATTAGTGACTCACTCGGCGAAAGGAGTTACCGACAAGGACTTTGCTTTAGCTAAAAAGATAGAAGAAGTTGTTTTCTGGGATGCCGCAGCAAGTTCTCCAGGGGTTTTTGAAGGAACGCCTGAAGATCCAAGATTTAAATATATTAAACAAGATAAATTAAGAGGAACAACGAGTGACTGAAATAACTGAAGTACCCAGTCCTTTTTGCGGTATTGGTACCGATGACCTGATAATTCAAGTTGATGGCGACAATGTAAAAGTTGTGGCGAATGGCTGTGCAGTGAATACACCTGCTTTTGAAAGTGTGATCAGTGATACCAGTGCACGTGTTGCAGGCAAAGAGGTCAGTCTGGAAATCGCTGTTGCGCGAGCAGCTGAATTATTACGCGCAAGCAATCAACCCGTTATCGGTGGCTGTGCGACTGATGTCAACGGGATGCGTGGGGTAATGGTTTTAGCGGATCGCAGTGGTGCTGTGGTTGATAATATGAATTTTACTGCTGCCCGACGTAATTTTCTGGCTTTGCAAGATACCGGCTGGATGAATACCACTTTAGCAGAAATTAAAAACCGCTGTGATTGTTTGCTGGTTGTCGGCGTGGATTTAGAGGGCTTTGCACCGCGCTTTTATGAGCGTTATCTATGGAATGATGAATCCATGTTTCTTGAAGATACCAGTCAGCGTGAAGTCATATATATCGGTAAGGCACCTTCAGGAGATGCTTCTACTTCACCCGCTGGGGTTAAAGCCAAAGTCTTGCTGTGTGCGGACGGGGATCTCCCTGAGGTCATGGCGGTGTTACGCGCTTTGGTGAAAGGCAATAAGATCGTTGCTGATATTATCTGTGGTATCGACTTAAGTGAATTACAAACGGTTGCTGATCAATTAAAAGTGGCAAAATACGGAGTGGTGACCTGGGCGGCTGGTGCTTTGGATTTTGATCAGGCTGAATTAACGGTACAAATGCTATCTGAAATGGTCAAAGATATTAATAACATGGATACGCGTTGTTCTGGCTTTCCTTTAGGGGGGAAAGAAGGTGATCAAACGGCTAATCAAGTCTGTGGCTGGACTTCGGCTTACCCAGCAAGAGCACGATTTTCCAGCGGCTTTCCAGAATATGACCCTTTTCTGTATGATATAAATATTATGCTGGCTAATGGTGAGGCAGATGTCCTGGTCTGGGTACAGGCATTTAATACAGCGTCTGTCCCCCCGCAGACAGAATTGCCGACAGTCGTTGTCGCACGTTCAGGAATGATTTTTGCTAAAGAACCCGATGTGTTTATTCCAGTGGGTACGCCAGGAATCGACCATACGGGGCATGCTTATAGACTGGATAATGTGGTCGCAATACGCCTTAAAAAATGTCGTGATTCAGGCTTGCCAAGTACGGCAGGTGTTTTGAATGCAATTGAACAAGCTTTGTAGGAATAGTCATGTTGATAAAATTAACAGGTGGTACGGTTTATGATCCTGCCAGTGGAATAGATGGGCAGGTGAAAACGCTGTATGTTCAGGATGGACGTTTTGTCAAGCAGCCATCTGACGATGTGAAAATTGATAAAGAGTATGATTTAAAGGGTAAAGTCCTGATGGCAGGCGCGATAGATATGCATACGCATATCGGTGGAGGTAAAGGTAATATCGCGCGCATGTTGATTCCTGAAGATCACCGGAAAGATCCAGTGCATCGCTCGGATATTACTCGTTCGGGTTGCGGTCATGCCATGCCAAGTACTTTTACGACAGGTTATCGTTATGCAGAAATGGGCTATACCGCAGGGTTTGAACCAGCGATATTACCTATTAATGCACGTCAGGCGCATATGGAAATGGCCGATATCCCCATTTTAGATAAAGGGGGATATGTGATGCTGGGCAGTGATGATTTTTTGTTGCGTATGTTGACAGCTAAAAAAGATCAAAAAGCCATCAATGATTATGTTGCCTGGACGATGAATGCGGCGAAAGCGATAGGGGTTAAGGTCGTCAATCCCGGGGGGATTAATGCCTTTAAATTTAACCAGAGGCAGTTAGAACTTGACGAAAAGAATAGTCACTATGGTGTGAGTCCGCGTGAAATATTACAGGTTTTAGCGACAGCAGTTAAGGAAATAGGTGTGAAACATCCATTGCATGTTCATGGCTGTAATTTAGGTGTGCCTGGTAATGTCGATACAACTCTTGATACCATGCAGGGTATCGGTGGTTTGCCGATGCACTTAACGCATATCCAGTTCCACAGTTATGGCACCGAAGGGGATTTCAAGTTTTCTTCGGGGGGCGCGGCTATTGCTGAAGCTATCAATAAACACAAGAACATCACCGCTGATGTCGGACAGATCTTATTTGGTCAGACAATTACTGCTTCGGGGGATAGTATGCATCAGCATGCAAATCATGGCATTGCGAACCCAAATAAATGGGTGGTCATGGATATTGAGTGTGATGCAGGTTGCGGAGTTGTCCCTTTTAAATACCGTGATCAGAATTTTGTCAATGCTTTACAATGGGCCATTGGTCTGGAAATTTTCTTATTGGTGGATGACCCTTGGCGCGTATTCCTGACGACTGACCACCCAAATGGTGCGCCGTTTACGACCTACCCACATTTGATTCGTTTGCTAATGGATAAGAGCTTTCGCAATGATATGTTAGCAACAATTCATCCTGAAGCGCAAAAAATGACGACATTGGCTGCAATTGACAGAGAATATAGTTTACAGGAAATTGCTATTATGACCCGTGCCGGAGCGGCCAAATTGGTTGGTCTTGATGATCGAGGGAGCCTTGCCGAGGGGGCGTGGGCTGATATTACCGTTTACACAGAAAATACTGATCGTGAGAAAATGTTCGAAAAGCCTGACTATGTTTTTAAAGACGGTGAGTTAGTCGTTGTTGACGGCAAAGTGATGCATACAAAATGGGGGACTACGCATATTGTGCGCCCTGACTGGGATATTTCAGTTGAAAAAGATTTACAAAAGTATTTTGATCGCTTTATGACGATGAAAGTGGGTAATTTCAAAATCAGTGATGATGAAATTACTGAGGATGGTCGTGGAAGTTTGACTGAGCATAGTTTAAATGGCACTGCATAATGGCTGCATTACTACTGAAAGTGGGTTGTGAAATATGATTATTAATGGTGTAAGCATTGATGAGACCTTTGCTGAAGCGTTTCCAATGAAAGCTACCCGCGCAATTATCACTGCGCAAAATGAGAAATGGGCAATGATCTCTGCACAAGCAATGACAGGCTTTGCTACCTCTGTGATCGCCTGTGGTTGTGAAGCGGGAATAGAACGGGTGCTCACTCCATCAGAA
Organism: uncultured Methylomonas sp.; assembly: GCA_964481455.1. Taxonomy (GTDB): domain Bacteria; phylum Pseudomonadota; class Gammaproteobacteria; order Methylococcales; family Methylomonadaceae; genus Methyloprofundus. The sequence continues at coordinate 4,272 of CAYZUM010000002.1, forward strand.
ACACCTGACGGCCGCCCTGGCGTTTCGGTATTGGTTTTTGCGATGGGTGGTAAAGGATTGGCAAAGCAATTAGAAACAAGGGCGGGGCAATGTGTATTAACCTCACCTACTTCTGCTTTATTCGCGGGAATTGATGAGGGATTGCAAATTCCATTAGGTAAAAATTTACGCTATTTTGGGGATGGTTTTCAAATAGCAAAAAAAATAAAGGGCAAACGTTACTGGCGTGTGCCTGTTATGGATGGCGAATTTCTAACAGAAGCAACGACTGGCCGAGTGGATGCTGTGGGTGGCGGTAATTTTCTGGTTTTAGCCAAGTCTCAACCAGAAGCTCTAGCAGCTTGTGAAGCCGCTATTATGGAAATGAAAAAATTACCTAATGTGATTATGCCATTTCCTGGTGGGGTAGTGCGTTCAGGGTCAAAAGTGGGTTCTAAATATCCAGCTTTGGGGGCTTCGACTAACGATGCCTTTTGTCCTACCTTAAAAGGGATTACTAAAACCGATTTGTCTGACGATATTGAATCGGTGATGGAAATTGTGATTGATGGCTTGACCAAAGAGGATATTGACAAGGCTATGCGCGTAGGAATACAGGCCGTCTGTGATCTAGGGGCTGAGGAGGGTATTATGCGCATTAGTGCGGGGAATTACGGTGGTAAATTAGGGCCGTTCCATTTTCATTTACAGGAGATTATGGCATGAGTGCTTTAACTTTTACTGTCAAGCAAGTAACCGCACAGCGTGTTGATATGTCACCTTTAGTGTGTCATTTATTAACAAACCTAAGTGTTGCTGAAATTGCTGATATTGAATTACAAAATGGTAAGCGTAAAATAACGGCCGGTGAATTGTTTGATATTACGGGATCAGATACCCAAGACATCGTTATAAAAAACAGTTTCTCTAAACTCGATTTTATTGCTAAAGAGTTGGATCGTGGTAGCATGAAAGTGCAAGGAGATGCGGGGGCTTATTTCGGCATGGGGATGAAATCAGGCATATTGACAGCAGAAGGAAGTGTAGGTTTATATGCAGCTTGTGAAATGAAAAATGGTTTATTGACGATCAATGGTGATGCAGGAGATTTTCTGGGGGCAGCCTTGCCAGGTAATAAGCAGGGGATGAAAGGTGGCACTGTATTAGTCAGAGGTAATGTAGGGCAGCGTGCTGGCGATCATATGCGCCGAGGAACGATGCTTATTGAAGGTAATGCAGGTGATTATTGTGGCTCTCGCATGATTGCAGGAACGATTGCGGTGATGGGTCAAACCGGACGTTTTATTGGTTATGCGATGCAAAGAGGGACTATTTTACTGTGGCAACAGCCACGATTGTCTGCGACATTTAATGACTGCGGTACGCATACATTAGCCTTTTTACCCATACTCTTTAAATCATTTATCAAATTAGATTCTAAATTTGCTGTAGAATCAGCAGCCTTTAATCGTGTGCAGCGTTATGGCGGGGATATGGCTGAAAAAGGGCGGGCGGAAATTTTAGTTAAGTTTCAAGTCGGAAGTGAGGATACCTCAGCATTGTCTGCTATAAGTTTTCACTCATAAATTTTATCAGAATAGCAAAATATACCTGTTACGCTATGCTATTCCAACTGATTTATATTACTTGCGCGGCCCTGGTTGCTGATTTGTATTGGCTATGATTTATTTCAGGTAGTTGTGTAGTCAGCCTATGTGGTTATTTCAGACTCTCTGTATCAAGTATGGGACAGGACGACAAAAATCAGTACGATATAGTGGCGCATTTGTGACCAGGCGATGTTTATGCCCACTTTGTGGAATAAATAGTCGCTTCCTATTGTTTTATTTTTCGATTTATTAGGTTTTTACACATTGACAACTGAAATTAGCAATTTGGTACAAACACGTATTCCTACTAAGTATGGTGAGTTTGTACTGCATTATTTTAGTAATACTCTGGATGATAAAGAGCATGTTGCTTTTGTGTTTGGTGATATCGCTGAAAAGTCTCGTGTGCCTGTTAGAATCCATTCAGAATGCTTTACCGGTGATGTTTTAGGTTCGAGACGCTGCGATTGCGGTGATCAACTGGATAAAGCATTGCAATTAATTAGTCAGCATGGTTTCGGGGTACTTGTTTATTTGCGTCAGGAAGGGCGGGGGATAGGTTTGTTGAAAAAATTACATGCCTATAACTTACAAGATGAAGGGATGGATACTGTTGATGCTAATCTTCATCTTGGTCATTTACCTGATGAACGAGAATATACGATAGCCGCACTTATATTAGACGATTTACAGATCAAGTCTATTCAACTTATTACCAATAATCCAAATAAAATAGAACAGTTGCAGGCACTTGGGGTGCAAGTTGATGGTCGAATTGCAATTGAAATCGAATCAAATTGTGATAACCGAGCATATTTGCAAACAAAAGCGCATAAAATGGATCATTTGTTACCTAATGCGAAAAAATGAAGGCTCATAGAAAATGGTAGGCATCCGCTTTAATTAATCTAATTATTTCACCAAACAAGATGGCAAGAGTATAATGCTTTCCTTTACCCATCATTTAATCAAGATAGTGCTTAGATCTACAGCTAGAATCCCCAGCAATTTATGACGCAAAAATTATTTATTTTGACGACAGGTTGTCAAATGAACGAGTATGATTCGGATAAAATGGCCGACGTACTGATAGCCTCTCACGCAATGGAATTAACAGAGTTACCTGAAGAAGCGGATGTTTTGTTATTAAATACCTGTTCAATACGAGAAAAAGCTCAGGAAAAAGTTTTTTCCCTGTTAGGGCGCTGGCGTAAAATAAAACAGAAACGCCCTGATGTTGTTATTGGAGTAGGTGGTTGTGTGGCGAGCCAGGAAGGTGAAGCTATACAGAAACGTGCGCCATACGTAGATATCGTTTTCGGTCCACAGACTTTACATCGCCTCCCCGAACTTTTAAATAAATCCCGTAGCGGTGTGAAGCGGGTTGTCGATATCTCCTTTCCTGAAATTGAAAAGTTTGATGCTTTGCCTGAGCCAAGAGCAGAAGGTCCAAAGGCATTTGTCTCTGTCATGGAAGGGTGCAGCAAATATTGTACGTTTTGTGTTGTGCCGTATACACGTGGGGAGGAAATTAGCCGTCCTGTGCAGGGAGTTCTGGATGAAATAATCGCTTTGGCAGAGCAAGGTGTACGTGAAGTGAATCTACTGGGTCAGAACGTCAATGCATATCGTGGTGAAATGGAAGGTGGTGAACTCGCTGATTTTGCCTTGTTACTGCATTTTGTGGCTGGCATTGATGGCATAGATCGCATACGTTATACAACTTCACATCCAATAGAATTTACTGATGAGTTAGTGGATGCATTTGCTGACATTCCAGAATTAGTGAGTCACTTACATTTGCCAGTACAAAGTGGAAGTGATCAGGTTTTAGCGTGGATGAAGCGAGGGCATACACGGAATGACTATTTAGCGACGATGGCAAAAGTAAAAGCGGCTCGCCCTGGCATAAGTCTTTCTTCAGATTTTATTATTGGATTTCCTGGGGAAACAGATCAGGATTTTGCTGATACGATGGATTTAATCGAACAAGTTGGTTTTGATTTTTCTTATAGTTTTATATACAGTGCTCGGCCAGGAACGCCTGCAACTGATTTACCAGATGATACCTCTAAGGAAACAAAAAAACAGCGGCTTAAAATTTTACAGGCACGGCTGGATGAAATGACCAAGGCTATTTCTTCGAAAATGGTTGGCACTGTACAAACAATCCTGGTCGAAGGCGTTTCAAAGAAAAATCAGTTACAAGTCACTGGGCGGACTGAAAATAACCGGGTTGTGAATTTTATTGGCCACCCTCGGTTAGCAGGGAAATTTGTTGATGTGATGATTACCGAAGCTTTACCGAATTCATTACGTGGAAGAATCGTTGAGTTATCCATTGATAAAATTGTAGAGCAGGCTAGCGCGTGAGTAGAGAGACATTAGTATTTAGTTTAGAACCAGCAGATAATCAGCGTTTAGCAAATGTTTGTGGGCAGTTTAATCGTCATTTGCATCAAATAGAACAGCGTTTAAATGTTGAAATTGCTAACCGGGGTAACCAGTTTACGATAACCGGTCTGGCCAAGCCTATTCAAGCCACGGAAGCCGTTTTACAAAAGGTTTTTAGTGATGCAGAAAATGAAGAAATAACCCCCGAACAGATTCATTTATCAATGCAAGAATCCAGTATCGATGACCTTGAACTTCAGAGTATTCAGCTAGAAACGCCTGTTCAGGTGTTTATTAAGACTAAGCGAGGCGTCTTAAAAGGCCGTGGAGCACACCAAAAATCCTATTTATCAAAAATCCTGTCTCATGATATAAATTTTGGGGTCGGTCCTGCAGGGACTGGAAAAACATATTTAGCCGTTGCATGTGCAGTTGAAGCTTTACAAACTGAACAGGTACGACGAATTGTGCTTGTTCGGCCTGCTGTTGAAGCAGGAGAAAAGCTTGGATTTTTACCGGGGGACATGGCGCAGAAAGTTGATCCTTATCTAAGACCATTATATGACGCATTGTATGAAATGTTAGGCTTTGAGCGAGCTGAAAAATTAATTGAGCGTAAAGTTATTGAAGTTGCGCCACTGGCCTTTATGCGAGGGCGTACCTTAAATGATTCATTTATTATTTTAGATGAAGCACAAAATACGACGACTGAGCAAATAAAGATGTTTCTAACCCGTGTTGGGTTTGGCTCCACAGCTGTTATTACTGGTGATATTACCCAAATTGATTTACCTAACGAAAAGATGTCTGGTCTTAAGCATGTATTGAAAGTACTTAAAGAAGTGGACGGCATTAGTTTTACCTTTTTTAGTGCCAAGGATGTTGTGCGCCACCCCTTAGTGCAGCGAATAGTGCTTGCTTATGAAAACTATGAGAAAAAAACGGGTGAATAGGGCTACTCAACCATGCTAACTCGCGAATTAGACGTTCAACGAATGACTAAAACGGGTTATATACCGAGCAATACTGAATTTCAGACATGGGTAGAAAAAGCTCTGACAGATTACAGGAGCGATGCAGAAGTTGTTATTCGTGTAGTGGATAGTGACGAAATTTCAGCCTTAAATGAGCAATACAGGCATAAACAAGGGCCCACTAATATTTTGAGTTTTCCTTTCGATGTGCCCGATACAGTGACAGGAATATACTTGCTAGGAGATATTGTTGTTTGCGCTGCCGTTTTAGAAAAAGAGGCACAAGCTCAAAAGATAGTCTTAAAAGATCATTGGGCACATATTATTGTTCATGGTATTTTTCATCTTTTAGGCTATGATCATATCAATGAAAGTGATGCGCTCGCAATGGAAGCAAAAGAGATTTTAATTCTACAACAATTAAGTATTGATAATCCGTATCAGGAGAATAAAGTAAATGACTAACGAGGTAGCGAATAGTAGTAAACCTCCGCAGAAAAGCTGGATAGAGCGAATTGGACAAATCATGGGGAGTGAACCACAGGACAGAGAGGACTTGCTTGGTATTTTAAGAGAAGCAGAGGAAAAGCATCTGGTTGATAAATATGCTCTAAAGATGCTCGAAGGTGTATTACAGGTTTCTGAGCAACGTGCTCGTGACGTGATGGTGCCGCGCAAAAAAATGATTGTGTTAAAAAAGGATGCTGCATTAGAAGATATTTATCATACGGTGATTGAATTTGGTCATTCCCGATTTCCTGTTATTAGTGAAGATAAAAGCGAAGTTGTTGGCGTTTTACTCGCTAAAGATTTATTAGGTCATGCGTTAGACAAGAAAAATATCAAAGTAGAAGAGCTTATGCGGTCAGTGACTGTCGTACCTGAAAGTAAACGCTTAAATGTGTTATTGAAGGAATTCAGGGAAAACCGAAGTCATATGGCGATAGTGGTTGATGAATATGGATCTGTAGCTGGTATCATTACTATTGAGGATGTGTTGGAGCAGATTGTCGGTGAGATTGAAGATGAGCACGATTATGCGGATGAAGAATATATTACTAAGCGTTATGATAACGAGTACATCGTGCAGGCTTTAACGCCTTTAGAAGATTTCAATGAGTATTTTTCAGCAGATTTTGATCACGAAGAATTTGATACAGTAGGTGGCTTTATCGTAGGTCGGTTAGAACATATGCCAAAAAAAGGAGAGAAAGTTGAGGAAGGGCCGTTTAGATTTGAAGTTTTAAGGGCTGATGGAAGGTGCGTTCATTTGCTCAAGTTAAAAATAAAGAAGTCAAAGAAATAATTTTTTTAACACGTTAAGTTCTTTAATAATGGTAGGTGATATGTATCAAGGTAATAAAGTAAAATTAAGTGTTTTTCTGCTGTCATTAAGTTTGGTTTTATCCGGTTGTGAAACAGAAGAGGAAGCTGCGGAGGGGCATTTAGAAAAGGGTATCGAGTTATTAGAAAAGGGTGATTTTGCTGCCGCTCAACTAGAATTAAAATCAGCTAAAAAAGGAAATAAATCAACTGCGGATACTTATTTTTACCTTGCCTTACTAGATGAAAAGGCAAAACATTATCTATCCATGCAAGATAATTTGAAAAAAACGCTAAAGTTAAAGCCAGAGCATCAACAAGCGCGTGTTAAGCTTGGAAAATTAGAGCTTCTAATGGGGGAGTTAGACATTGCGGATGAGCATGCAGAAATAATGCTATCAAAAAATCCACAGGATATAGACGCGTTAGTCCTAAAATCATCTATTTTATTAAAACAAAATGAACAGGAAAAAGCGCAAGGTTTCATTGATCAAATTATAGCGTTAGACCCAATAAACATTGATGGTTTAACTCTGCAGGCAATGATTTTAATGAAACAAGCCAAGCCAACAGAGGCTTTGGAATTAATCGATAAAGCCATTAAGGCAGATGAAAAAAACATTTCTTTACATGTTTTCAAAATAAAAATACATGGTCAACAGAAAGATGTAGAAGCAGTCATTAATGATTACTTAATTCTGACGAGTTTATTTCCTGGTAATGAACAGTATAAAATCACTCTGGCTAAATTATATACTCAATCAAAAAAACTAGACGAGGCAGAAAAACTGTTACGTGATCTAGTCGCGACGAGACCAAATCAGACCAAACCTAAAATTCTATTGCTGGAGTTTCTGACAGTCACTAAAAGTGATCAAGTCAATCAGCAAATTGATACCTTTACTAAACAACTTTCTGGTAAGCCAAAGCAATTACTAAATTTTTCAAAATGGACCTTAGCGAAAGGGAATACTGAAAAAGCCAAAGATATGCTCAATCAAATTGTGACTCAAGAAGGGCATACAAAAGTAGGTATAGAAGCAAATATATTATTAGCAAAAATTGCATTTGATACACGAGAATATGCAACAACTAAAAAAATTGCTAAAGAAATTCTGAGTGACAAACCCGATCAGCTAGAGGCCAAATTACTACAAGTAAGATTGTTATTAATTAAAGAGGAATATGATTTAGCAAAAACTTATTTAGGTAAAGTTATCTGGAGTCACCCAAAGTCTGATGAGGCATTGGTTTTGTTAGCGCAGTACTATCTGGTACAGGGTGATAAAAGGCAGGCACAAACAAAATTTAAAGCTGCACTTGATTTAAATTCAGCTAATATACAAGCGTTCATCCCTGTATATAGTGGTTTAATTGCTCAAAATGATAATAAGTACGCGCGGCAGGTATTAATGAAAGCGCTCAGAAAAAATCCACAGCAAGTGGTTCTGATACAAAAATTAGTTGAATTAGATATTCAGGAAAAAAAGTGGCAAGAAGCAACTAATGCTGCAAGGCAGTTGGCAAGAATTCCACAGCAAAGAAGTCTAGCCAAGTTTTATATGGCAAATATCTTACAAAAGCAAGGAGAATGTGACAACTCAATGCTCATTTATAAGGAACTCATTAAAGAATTTCCTGAGCAAATTCGCGTATTACAGGGTATGAGAGCTTGTTATGAAATCTTAAAAAAACGATCGGATTTTGTTGTTTTTTTAAATGAACATCTTCAGGAGAACAACGATAATATTGCTGCTACACTTGTATTAAGTGATTTGCATGTTGAGGATAACAAATATAAAAAAGCGATTAAATTACTAAGCGCCTTGATTGAAAAAAAACCTAAGGCAGTCTTTTTAAGACAGAGACTTGCGAAAATATATCTAAAATTAGAAAAGCCTAATGAAGCGATTTTAGTTTATCAACAAGGTCTGCTAGCTCTTCCAGATAATATCAGGTTGTCATTATCCCTAGCCTCATTATATGAACAACAAAAGCAGTATGATAAGGCCATCAGAGTTTATGAGAAACTACATGTACGTAACCCAGATTTACAAGTAGTCAATAATAACTTAGCTGTATTATTAGTAGAGCATTTTGCGACAGAAGATAATTTACAACGTGCATTTCAATTAGTTGATTCATTTGCTACATCGGAACAGGCCTATTATAAAGATACTTATGCGTGGGTTTTATTACATATGGGGCGGATAAACGAAGCGACGGAAATATTTAAAAAACTCATTATCAAATCTCCTAATGTTCCCGTTTTTAGATATCATTTGGGGTATGCAGAATTTAAAAATGAAAATAATAGTAGTGCATTTTCTCAGGTAAGCCAGGCAATTGATTTAGCTAAGTTAGGCGAAAATTTTCCAGAACTGCCATTAGCTGAAAAACTGATGGTGAAAATTGTAGATAGAATGCAGGGGCGTTAATGGTAAGTTTATTTAAACTTAGGTAACACGCAATCAATAAACGACCCATATTGCGCAGGATTTTTGTTTGTCTTCCATGAGTAGAAATAGGCGCATAGCTGGCTACGTAACTATTTCTACAACACTGAAGACGGACAAAAAGGCAAGTAAGGTGGGTGGGTTATTTATTGCGAGTTGCCTTAGACGGGCAATGAAGGGTTATGAATAATATAAAGTATAGAGGAAAAATAATGAAAGGCGTTAATTGTAGATTACTGTTTCTAGTGGTGTGTTTTCTCGTGTTTCAGGGGTGCTCATATCCACTTTTGGAAGACGATGCGTCAATAACGGGAGACTATACATATCTGATTGGACCGGGTGATAATGTCAATATTTTTGTTTGGGGGCACCCTGATGTTTCTCAATCGGTACCGGTAAGGCCTGATGGAAAAATCACTGTTCCATTGGTTGAGGATGTACACGCGAGTGGAAAAACACCTTATCAGATGGCAAGAACAATGGAAAAGGAACTCAGTGTGTATATTAGAGATCCTAAAGTTGTTGTTATGGTTACCGGATTTCAAGGTATAGATTCGCAACAGATACGTATTGTCGGTCAAATTAATGGCGGTGGTGGTGGTGGTGGCGGTGGTGGTGGTGGTGGTGGTGGTGGTGTTGGTGGTGTTGGTGGCGCGGGGTGCGGGGTAGCGGTCGTGTCGGTGGCGGTATGGGGGGCGGCGGTGGTGGCGGCGGTGGTCGTTACAGTGGACAAGCAATACCCTATAAAAGAGGAATGACACTACTGGATGTTATTATCACCATAGGAAGTGTAGGTTTTTTTGCTGATGGAAACAGGGCGAGTGTTATTCGCAAAGTGAATGGAGTGCAACAGAATTTCAGGGTGAAAATTGATGACTTGGTTGAGAATGCCGATATGTCTAAAAATGTCAAAATGATGCCTGGAGATATTTTAGTTATTCCTGAAGCGTGGTTCTAGAGGATAGTTTGTGGATATACAAAAGCTTGAAGAGGGAAGGAAGTTTATATGACGAAAAATGAACAGTAATGTTGGTATAGTTCAATTATTTACTTTTGCGAAATTTAAAGCACGGCAAGGGACTGAAGTGCATCACGACTTTTGGGGTTCACGAGTACATTATTGATCGGTATCAGTTGTAAGGCCACTCCTAAAGTGACTGTGCAATATTTAAAGTTAGTTTTATTAATCAAGGGTTAAAATAGGTTTGGAATGCAAGAGCAACTGTCTGAAATTCTGTTCTATATAAAAGGGACATTAAAATATAAATGGGTCATTATCATTGCTGCTTGGGTTATTAGCTGTGCTGGGTGGTTTTTTGTTACTACTATGCCTGATGAGTATCAATCTAAAGCAATTGTCAATGTAGATAGTCGAAGTATGCTTCAGCCTTTACTTCGGGGTATGACTGTCCAAACAAGTACACGTGGATTAATTCAAATAATGCATCAATTAATGTTTACTCGACCAAAGTTAGAAAGGGTTGCACAGTTGGCAGATCTAGAAATAGATTCCAAAAGTGAAGCTGGAAAGCTCGCTATAATTGCCAAATTGAAGTCAGGTATTGTTATTGAAGGTGGGGACAATGATTTGTTTTCGATTAGCTATGATGGAAATCAACCAAAACAAGCGCAAAGTATAGTGCTGGCGGTATTGACCGTTTTTTCAGAACAAACACAGCAAAGAGGTATTAACGATACAGGAAGCGCTCAGCAATTTATTGAAGAGCAGATACGTGAATATGAAGTGCGCTTAAAAAATGCAGAAAAAGCCCGTGAGAATTTTAAACGTGTGAATTCGGGGCTCTTACCAACCCAGGCTGGTGGGGGAATAGGGACTTTAAGCGCTTTACAGGCGCAAATAGAAGAATCAAAAATGAGCTTGAGTGAGCTTAATTCACGTGAACGTGTCTTAAACAGTCAGGTTGAAGAAGCGATGGATATGGAAGGCGAAAGTGATGACGAGTGGGGGTTAGGTGGTGTAGGAGATCAGGTCTCTACTCCCGAGGATGCAAAAATTGCAGCATTACAAGATCAAATAGGTGGTATGTTAATTCGCTATACTGAAAATTATCCAGATGTTGTTAGCTTGAAATTACAAATTAAAGATTTAGAAGAAAGGAAGTTGGAGACAATAGCCAATATGTCCTTAAGCGATGATGTCGTGAGTCCAATTGCTAATTCTTATATACAAGCACTAAAAATGCAGTTAAATGAAGTTGAAGCAGCTCGGGCTTCTCTTCAATCTAGAATATTTATTTACCAGAAAAGAATTGGTGATGTTCATAAAGAAATGGATTCGAGGTTGCACATTGAAACAGAACTGCAAAATTTAGATAGGGACTATACAGTTATCAAGAAAAATTATATGAATTTAATTTCAAGCAGAGAAACAGCTGCAATGACAGAAGCAGCTGATAGAAGTCAGGGGGTACTAAAATTTAAGATTGTTGAAGCACCCACCGCACCTTTGAAGCCCACTGGTCCAAATAGACAAATGTTCAATTCGGGGTTTTTGGCAGCAGGGCTGATAATTGGTTTTTTTCTAGCTTTTTTAACTTATTTTATCAGACCTACCTATATGTCTACTCTACAGCTTAGGAATATAACGGGTTTGCCTGTATTAGGGAGTGTGGCAGAGCAAATGCAGGATGGAGATAATTCATATCAAAAAAATAAAGTTATATTTTGGTCTTTGTCTATTGGCCTCTTGCTTGCTTATTTGATAGTAATGAGTCTTATGTAAAGAGGAATTGAGATGGATATTTTAGAGAAAGCATTAGAAAAATCAGCTCAAGCTGATGATACCAATACAAACAAAGTTGAAAGTGTTGTCGTTGAAACGCCGGTTATCCCTCGCTTTAAGGGAAAAAGATCTACTCCTAACACAAAACGATCAGTCGCTATTAAATGGGATGTTCTGGCTTCAAAAGGTTTTTTGTCAAGAGAGCAAGGCCATACAGGAATGTCAGAAGAATACAGGATTATTAAAAGGCCTTTACTTTACAATGCATTTGGCAAAGCTGCACAGGGAATAGAAAGATCAAATTTAATTTTAGTGACTAGCAGTATTCCTGAAGAAGGAAAAACTTTTACTGCCATTAATCTGGCATTGAGTATTGCTAATGAAAGAGATAAAAATGTATTGTTAATTGATGCAGATGTTGCAAAGCCATCTATTGCAAGAACGCTGGGTATTGTTGAATCGCCCGGGCTTATAGAGTATCTTGAAGATGATACGCTGGATTTTTCTGATATCAGCTTAACAACTGATATATCAAGTTTGCAAATTGTTCCGGCTGGAAAGCGCCATTCTTACTCGACTGAATTATTAAGTAGTGACAGAATGGTTCAGTTTGTGAATGAATTGAGTGAGCGATATTCGGATAGAATTGTCATTTTTGATTCACCTCCGCTTTTAGCTGCGACTCAGGCAGAGGTGTTAGCAACCTTAGTTGGTCAGATTGTGCTAGTCGTTGGTGCTGAGAATACTATGCAAAGTACTGTTGAAGACGCTATGAAGAAGCTTGAAGATCGTGATGTGGTTTTAGCCTTATTAAATAGAGCTAAGCACGGCCTTTCTATGAACTACTATGGATATGGGCAATATGGTGCAGGCCATTAATAATCGGCTTGTAAAAAAGCGGAAGTTAATTTCTGTATTAAGTTTTGCAATTGCTCATGCTATATTTGGACAGAGTTCTGTTTTTGCAATTGACTTTATAATAACACCGAGCTTGACATTTCAAGAAACGTATTCTGATAATGTTCGCTTAGCGCCAGCCGGTTTGGAAACGGGTGCGTTTGTTACCGAAATTAGCCCTGGCCTTTCTCTTAGAGGTATCAATGGAGGCAGATTATCAGCATTTTTAGATTATCGACTGCAAACTATCTTTAATTCGGGTGGCGATGGTTCAACGCGAATTTTTAATCAATTAGCCTTTAATTCAAATTACGCACTGAGCCGTAAAAGGCGACTTAATGTTGGCCTTCGAAGTACCATTAGCCAGCAAAATACCAGCAATATACGTACCGGTGATAATATCAATGATTTGAATAATAGAACTAATGTATATACTGTCGGTGCTTTTGCTAATTGGATGCCTCGTTTTGGGGGCTTTGCTAATGCAGTCGTCAATCTGGATTATAATTATGTGGCTAATGATAATGCACAATTATTGTCAAATTCCAGTAATATGCGTGAGTCGGTTACGCTAATAAGTGGACGTGATTTCTCGCGGATAACATGGGTTGCTAATTTTAATAATACTAGTGATTTTAGAGATAATGGTGAGGATGTACATTTTCAACAAACTCAAGCGACAATAAGAGGCTGGGTTGATAGGTATTTTAATTTTTTTACAACTTTAGGTTATGCAAATAATAGCTTTCAAGGTTTAGATAATAATACCAATGGTTTTTTTTATACCGTAGGAGCGCAATGGAGACCAAATTGGTGGTTTAATATAGAGGCTGGTTATGGTAATAACTGGCATGTGACCTCTAATCTTAGTCTAAGTCAGCGTACACGCCTTAGTGTTGGCTATTTTGACCGTTCGGTGGGATTAAATACCGGTGGCGCATGGAATGCTTCTGTCTCTCACACCACACTAAGAACGTTTTGGAACTTTACGTATACTGAAGATACAACAACGGTACAACGCAGTTTTGGAGATGAGCAGAGTGATGCTCCAGGTAACCCGTTAGATAATTCAGGTAACCCGTTAGATAATCAAGCTGTTAATAGCGGTATAATTTCACCTAACTTCACAAATGCTGTGCTTATTAGAAAAACAGCAAATGCTTCTGTTTCTTACACAACGGGTAAAAGTATGTTTAACTTTGGAGGATTTTACCAAAGACGTAAATCTGAAGATATCAATAGAACAGATGAATCTGTTTATGGTGTTAATGGTTCATGGAATTGGTTTTTTTTGCGTCGTACAAGCTTACTTCTTTCTCCTTCATGGCAGTATATTCAGCGCAGTACTATAGGTGTGATCGATTCCAGTTCCAGGGATGATCGATACCAGATTATAGCTAGGTTAACGCACGCGATACCTCTTAAATTCGGCCGAACTAGAGTTCTGAATGCAAGTCTAGAATACCGTTATTTACAGCAAGATTCAACGTTAGTCTTAAATACCTTTGTGGAAAATAGAGTGACTGTCAGTTTGTTTGTGAACTATTAAAACCCCTGGATTAATGGAAATGAAATGAAAAATGCAATGACGGTTGATGTTGAAGATTACTTTCAGGTCTCTGCATTTGAACCCTATATTGATAAAACACAATGGAACCATCTTGAACATCGTGTTGAGAGAAATACCCAACATATACTGGATATTTTTGCTGAGTATGATGTTAAAGCCACTTTTTTTACATTAGGGTGGGTAGCGGATCGTTATCCAGAATTAATTAAAAGAATAACGCAAGAAGGGCATGAATTAGCAAGTCATGGATACGAACATACTCGAGTGACTATGCAAACTAAAGAGCAGTTTCGTATAGATATTCGAAAAACAAAGGATTTGCTAGAAAATTTAACCGGTACAGAAGTCATAGGGTATCGGGCTCCAAGTTATTCAATTGGTCGTGATACTCTTTGGGCTTTAGATATTTTAGCAGAGGAAAGGTACCTTTATAGCTCTAGTATTTATCCGGTAAAGCATGACTTATATGGTATGCCAGAAGCGCCTCGTTTTGTTTACCAACCTATTGCGGGAAGTGAATTTAAAGAAATACCGATAACAACACTGCCTATTGCTAATACAAATTACCCTTGTGGTGGTGGCGGATTTTTTAGATTGTATCCGTATTTTTTGTCGCGCTGGGCATTTAATAGAATTAACCAGAAGGAGCATCAGTCGGGTATTTTTTATTTCCACCCTTGGGAAATAGATCCCGATCAGCCTAGGCAAGAAAACTTGAAGTTCAAGGCTAAATTTCGACATTATTTAAATCTTCATAGGATGGAGAATCGAATAAAATCTTTATTGAATGATTTTCAATGGGACACAATGCAGGCAATTTTTCTGAGCCCGGATTAATATTGTTTACAAACGTTGAAGATTAAGAACTTATGGTCTAGGGGGTTGTTAAATCGATATAATCATATTAGGAACGTGCACGAAATAACTTAAGCAACTTACTTGTATTTTTATCCGTCTTCAGCGATGTAGAGGTAGTGACGTAGTACAGCACCTATTATTTATTTATTTTTCAGTAGCTTGATGAGAGACAGTTATCAACGATTAGAGAATAAGTGCTGTATAAACCTGCTATGCACCTATTGAGATGCCATGAATACGAATAAAAATACTGCGCCAGCGTAGCGGTGTGCCCAACTTATTTCGTGCGCGATCCTTAGGAATGGGAATTGAATAAGTTGTGCCATTAGGCACAGTATTTTTGCTTGCCTTCAAGGCGCGGTAACAGGCGTATAGCTGGCGACGTAACTGTTTCCACAACGTAGAAGACGAGCAAAAAGACAAGTCAGAATGCACACGTTATTTATTGCGAGTTACCTTAGTAAATGTTCCTGTAAGAAATATGCTTAATGCTTGAAAAAGTGTCAAGGAAAGTGATAATGAAAAATGATGAAGAGGATAAAATTTGTTCAAGTGAAGCGTTTGTAGATTCAATAAACTGAATGATGTAATTCAATATTTTTGAACCCCTCTTATTCATCATGGTTTCAATAGTACCATGACTTAAGTTTTAAGGACTGTAGGGCATTAATTTCCTGAAAATTATTGTTGCGATAAAGCATGAAACTGGTAGCTCTTAACACTCGTATAAACTCATAACAACTTTGCTTAGTATAGTGATGATAAAAACATTAACAGATTCGGAAATACAACTTTGGGATAACTATATAGAAAAAACTGCGGCTGCGACATTTTTTCATCAATCAGGATGGAAACAGGTCGTTGAAAAAGCATTTGGTCATAGAGCTTATTATTTATATGCAGAAGAACTTGGGAAAATTGTAGGCGTATTGCCTTTAGTGCATATTGACAGCGCTTTGTTTGGCAATGCTTTGATTTCAAATGCCTTTTGTGTTTATGGGGGGATTGTTGCTGATGACGACGAAATATTTGCAGCGCTTGATCTGGAGGCATGCAAATTAGCGAGGCAGCTGGGTGTCGAGCACCTGGAATTCAGGAATAGGCAACATATGACCCCCCAGAGACCCTATAAAAAAGATTTATATGTCACCTTTAGGAAAGATCTCTCTTCTGAAGTCGACAAAAATTTAATGGCTATTCCGCGAAAGCAAAGGGCGGTCATTAGAAAAGGCATTAAAGCGGGGTTGGTGAGTGTTATTGATCAGGATGTAGAACGTTTATTCCGGACTTATTCTGAAAGTGTCAGGAATTTAGGCACACCGGTTTTTCCCAAAAAATACTTTAAAATATTAAAAGAAGTTTTTAAAGAGCAATGTGAAGTCTTATCAATTGAGCATCAAGGTGAACTGATTGCCAGTGTTATGAATTTTTACTTTAGAGATGAAGTTTTACCCTATTACGGTGGCGGTACATCTAAGGCAAGGGTCTTGTATGGAAATGATTTTATGTACTGGGAAGTCATGCGTCGAGCAGTGGATAAGGGAGTTAAGGTTTTTGATTATGGGCGCAGTAAAATAGGAACGGGATCCTATCGGTTTAAAAAACATTGGGGTTTCGAGGCGACACCATTATTTTATGAGTTTGAGCTTGTTAAGGCCGAGACGATGCCTGATCTTAATCCCTTAAACCCCAAATTTCGGTTTTTTATTGCAGCTTGGAAAAAACTACCCTTAAACCTTAGTCAAGTGATAGGGCCGTGGCTTGCAAAAGACCTGGGTTAAGGGTGCGCGCAATAAATAAACTACCCATATTGCGCAGGATTTTTGTTTGTCTTCAAGGCGTAGAAATAGGCGCATAGCTAGCTACGAAACTGTTTCTATAACGCAGAAGACGAATAAAAAGACTAGTAAGATGGGTGGGTTATTTATTGCGAGTTACCTAAGGAAAGAAGCGTAATGAAAATTTAATTGCCCATTGCAATAGGGAGAATAAAATAAAGAAAGCAAGCAAATAGTACACTGTTGTCATGCGGAAGAGTTGGGTTATAAAGTGACTAGTGCTAGTGTTTATGTTTCCTGATGTTGTATTTACTTGAGTTTGCCGGACTTGATTAAAGGTAATGCTTTTTTCTTTCTGGCTTTGCCTGGAAAAGTTGACATTTTTCTTTAAAAAAAAGGAAATGATAGGGTTTTGTGTAGAAGGGAGCGAACTTGATAAGTTATCTTCAATAAGGTTGTTCAAATTTAAGCTGTGTATAATGTCAGCGGCAAAGGTATTTGCTTGTGAGTCTGCTTGATTCCAAAGTTGCTTCGCCTCGTAAAATGTCGATAAGGATTGCTGGACGAGTTCATTATCTCCATATTCTCTCTTAAGTTTTTCCGTAAAATCTGCGAGTTTAGGGCTGCTTTGTTGCTTAGCGATACTCTGAAGGTGTGAGCGAGTTGATGTCGTTAAAAAAAATGCTTTTTGTGTATCGCTGAATGGTTTCAGTTGATGCCTGTTTAATTCAGGCTGGTTTGGAGCTGGAACTGTCATTTTTAGTTCGTTTCCCATATGGGGCATTTCGGCTGATGTTGTACTTTTTTTGTCTATCAATTGAAGAGGGCTGTCTGTTAGCTCAGTCTGTTCTACTGTCGCTGCGTCTAAAATGCATGATATGGATAATAAAAAGCCACTTAAAAGTAGTTTGATCATCTGTAATATGAAGGCAGGAAAAATTGTATAGACTTTAATTTTATAGCTTTAAGTGCTCTTTGTAAAAAAAATGTAGTAAATTTCTATAAAATAATAATGAAGGGGTGGATAAATAGAATGAAAAATTTATTATTTTTGGTGCATCGGATACCGTATCCTCCGAATAAAGGAGACAAAATCCGTTCATATAATTTTCTTAAGGGACTCGCAGATCATTACAATATCCACTTAGCTGCCTTTATTGATGACCCTGATGATTGGCAGTATGTTACAAAGGTGAACGACCTAACAGATACTTCATTGTTCGTTAAACTCAACTCACCTGTTGCTAAAATAAAAAGTTTTTCTGGATTGTTAACGAATAAGGCATTGAGTTTGCCTTATTATCAATCAAACCGTGTTCAAAACTGGGTAGATAAAACGATCACTGAAAAAAATATTGAAAAGGTCTTTATCTATTCTTCAGTCATGGCTCAATATATTGATAAAGATACTCATTTAAATGTCACTGTGGATTTTGTGGATGTTGATTCAGATAAATGGTTGCAATATTCAAAAAAAACGAGTTGGCCGATGAGCTGGGTATACCGGCGTGAAGCAGGTTTATTGCTTGACTATGATAGACAAGTAGCAAAAAATACTAGGAAAAGTATTTTTGTTTCTGAACAGGAATCTTTATTGTTTAAAAAATTGTTTGTGACTAAAACGGATAAAATATCCTATGTGAATAATGGTGTTGATATTGATTTTTTTGAACCTTATGGACAATACCAAACCCCATATGGTGATGAAAAAAGCATTATTGTCTTTACTGGAGCAATGGATTATTGGGCCAATATAGATGCTGTGATGTGGTTCACGGAAAACATATTTCCACTCATTAAACAGTATTGTAGTACTGCAAAATTTTATATTGTGGGTTCTAACCCTGCAAAGAAAGTGATGCAATTAGCTGCTATTGAAGGTGTGGAAGTAACCGGAAGGGTAGATGACATACGTCCCTTTTTATTGTTTTCAAATGTCGTTGTCACTCCATTATTAATTGCTCGTGGTATTCAAAATAAAATATTAGAAGCGATGGCTATGGGTAAGGTAATTGTGACCACGCCCCAGGCAATTGAAGGAATTACAGTTGATAACCAGGAAGTATATATAACAGGTGAAGTATCAGCCTTTGCTAAGCAAGTGGTTGCGATTTTAAACAATATCGAAGTATCTTATTGTTCTGAAGTGAATCGTGATTTTGTGACAAAAAATTATGGCTGGAGTAGTAACCTGAAAAGGCTAATACAATTTATTGAGAATGACTCAATTAATGGTTAATGCCTGAAATATATTACTCATTGCACTCTGATACTGCTAGACATGCACATTTGTGCTTGTGTGAAGTATAATAAGAAATTTATGGGTGATTGTTCATAAGGTATTATTATCTATGTCATTTTTTTTAATCAAAGTATGAAAACATGGCAGTATTATACTTTTTTAAATTAAATTAAATTAAATTAGTATTAAGTGGCAATGATAACGTCAGTTTATCTATCGGGTTAATTTCAATCTCTTTTTCTTCTTCGTGGCATTGAACATAAACTCTAAGTTTCTGATAAAACATGAATGGTTTCAGTATCTGAGCTATAGTGTGTATACCCCTTTATTGAGCCATACGATTTATTATCGAGTATTTACTTAATGAAACTTTCAACTATTATAATAACTGAATTGGTTGAAATTCAAGGAAAGTCCCTTTCATTAAAATGACGGTATATCTGTCATGAATGATATTAGGAAGTATTCAGAAATAGCATTTATCAGAGCAGTGAAACGGCAGACTAAGGAGCGAGGATTTAAGAATATCCGAAAGTATGGCGCAGTAGTTTGGTTTCAAAGGCATGCTAGGAAAACAGACGCATAGCAGGTTACGTAATTTTTTTCTAGCGCGGCTGTGGAGCCAAAAGTCAAGTCAAACGTGGGTATTATTGAATTCTCGTTCCTAAGGGACAAAAATATAATGTTAGGCAATGTATTGGTGATTTAATATGAATATTGGAACAGCATTAGCATTTTTCATAGCCTTTAAGGCGAAAGTAACGCGGATTAACGATTTGTAAATGGAGAAGTTGCGCATGCATAAAGCTGTCTTTAATAAAGTAGCTGTAGTAGGGCTGGGGTATATAGGTTTGCCAACGGCGGCAGTTATAGCCTCAAGAGGAGTAGAAGTGATTGGAATTGATATTTCTCAACATGTAGTGGATACAATCAATCAGGGTAAAATTCATATAGTAGAGCCTGATCTGGATATGTTGGTGCAAAGTGCCGTGACAACTGGGACATTAAGAGCAAGTACTGTGCCGGAAGCAGCTGATGCGTTTATGATTGCAGTACCAACACCTTTCACTGAGGGTTTTAAGCCTGATCTTTCATTTATAGAAGCAGCGGTAAAGAAGATTGCGCTTGTATTGCAAAAAGGCAATTTGATCATATTAGAATCGACTTCGCCTGTTGGGACAACGGAAAAAATTTCTGAGTGGGTGGCAGAAATTAGAAAAGACCTAACGTTTCCTCATCAATATGGAGAGCAGGCTGATGTTCAAATTGCGCATTGCCCTGAAAGAGTTTTGCCGGGCTATGTTATTCAGGAGCTAGTCTCCAATGATAGGGTGATTGGAGGATTGACACCATATTGTGCTGAGCAGGCAAAAGCATTATATGAGATTTTTGTTAAAGGGAGTTGTATTGTTACTGATGCACGTACTGCTGAAATGGCAAAGCTAACAGAAAATTCATTTCGAGATGTTAATATTGCTTTTGCCAACGAATTATCCATTATTTGTGACAAATTAAATATCAACGTATGGGAATTAATTAAATTATCGAATCGGCACCCAAGAGTTAATATTTTGACACCTGGGCCAGGAGTGGGTGGGCACTGCATAGCTGTGGACCCTTGGTTTATTGTTGATTCAACACCTGAAGAGGCACGCTTAATCAGGACTGCTCGTGAAGTGAATGATAGTAAGCCTGAGTTTGTTTTGGAAAAAATTCGTAAAGTGGCAGAGGCCTTCAAACAACCCAAAATTGCTTTATTAGGTTTAGCATTCAAAGCTGATATAGATGATTTAAGAGAAAGCCCGGCAGTTGGTATTGCTCAACAAGTAATACAAGAGGCTTTTGCCGAAGTGCTTATTGTTGAACCACATATAAGTGAATTACCTGCTAAGCTACAAGGAGAGCATGTGAAGCTTGTTAGCTTGGTAGAAAGTCTAAAGGATGCAAATATTATCGTGACTTTAACTGACCATACCGTTTTTAAGCAAGTAAAACAGTCTATACTACAAGAAAAAGTCATTATTGATGCACGTGGCATTTGGGAGAAAAATTAAATAATGTTAGAGAATTTAAAAATTGCCATGATTGGCTTAGGCTATGTGGGCTTGCCTTTAGCAGTAGAATTTGGTAAAAAATATGTTACGGTAGGTTTTGATATCAATCAACACCGTGTTGATGAATTAAAAACAGGGCATGATCATACCTTAGAAGTTAGCAATGAAGAGTTAAAGGCAGCGACAAAATTAAGTTATACAGCTGATATTGATAAGATTAAGCAATGTAATATTTATATCGTGACAGTGCCAACACCTATTGATGAATATAAACAGCCTGATTTATCGCCTTTAGAAAAAGCAAGTGCTTTACTGGGAAGTGTTCTTCAGCAAGATGATATTGTTATTTATGAATCGACTGTTTACCCTGGTGCAACCGAAGAAGTATGTGTGCCAATATTAGAGCAGGTTTCGGGGCTGACTTTTAATCAAGGTTTTTTTGTGGGTTATAGCCCTGAACGTATCAATCCAGGAGATAAGGAGCATCGGGTTACCAATATTTTAAAAGTGACTGCCGGTTCAACAGAGGCGATTGCTGATAAAGTTGATCAACTTTATCAAAGTATTATTACCGCAGGAACTTATAAAGCCAGTAGTATCAAAGTAGCAGAAGCAGCAAAAGTCATTGAAAATACACAGCGCGATGTTAATATTGCATTGATCAATGAGCTTGCCTTGATTTTTAATCGTCTGGGTATTGATACTGAAGAGGTTCTTCTTGCCGCTGGGACAAAATGGAATTTCCTGCCTTTTCGCCCTGGATTGGTTGGTGGTCATTGTATTGGTGTTGATCCTTACTATTTAACGTATAAAGCACAATCTATTGGGTATAACCCCGAAATAATATTATCTGGTAGGCGGATTAATGATGGTATGGGGGAATATGTGGTGTCGCGGCTTGTAAAGCTTATGCTACGCAATCGTATACAGGTACAAGAATCTAATGTGCTAATTATGGGGCTGACCTTTAAAGAAAATTGTCCGGATTTACGTAATACGCGTGTTATTGATATTATTAAGGAGTTAAAAACTTACGGCGTTAATATTCATGTATATGATCCGTGGGTTGATGCTGATGAGGCATTTCAAGAATATGGGATAATGCCTATTAAAGCGTTAGAGGAAGGTAAGTTTGATGCCATTTTACTGGCGGTTGCTCATGAGCAGTTTAAACAAATGAATATAAAGCAGGTCAGGGCGCTTGGTAAACCTGATTCTGTCGTATATGATCTTAAATACCTGTTTCCAGCAGATCAGACAGACGAGCGATTATAATATGAAAGTAATGGTGACTGGCACAGCTGGTTTTATAGGTAATCATCTGGCGATAAAGTTGTTAGAGCGTGGTGATGAAGTCGTTGGCATTGATAATTTAAATGATTACTATGATGTCAATTTGAAATTAGCACGTTTAGATCGAATTAAAGATCATCCGAATTTTACGGATGTCAGAGCTGATATTTCCAATAGGGAGCAAATGGAGCAGCTATTTAGGGAGCATCAACCGCAACGAGTCGTAAATCTGGCCGCTCAGGCAGGTGTGCGTTACTCTATCGAAAATCCTCATGCTTATATAGAAAGTAATATTGTTGGTTTCCTGAATATATTAGAAGGGTGTCGGCATAATAACGTTGAACACCTGGTCTATGCATCTAGTAGTTCCGTCTATGGTGCGAATGAATCTATGCCGTTTTCGGTGCATGATAATGTTGATCATCCACTCAGTCTGTATGCCGCGTCTAAAAAATCAAATGAATTAATGGCGCATACCTATAGTAATTTGTATAATTTGCCGACCACTGGGTTGCGTTTTTTTACAGTCTATGGCCCATGGGGTCGGCCTGATATGGCATTGTTTTTATTTACCAAGGCGATAAAAGAAGGCAAAAAAATTCAGGTTTTCAACTATGGTAAACACCGAAGAGATTTTACCTATATTGATGATATTGTTGAAGGCGTTATTAGAACACTGGATAACGTTGCCCAACCTAATTCGGACTGGAGTGGTAAACATCCTGACTCAGGAACAAGCAAAGCGCCATGGCGCGTTTATAATATTGGAAACCAAAGTCCTGTTGAGTTAATGGATTATATTGAAACATTGGAAAAACATTTAGGTAAAACGGCTGAAAAAGAGCTTTTACCCCTGCAGCCAGGTGATGTGCCTGATACGTATGCTGATGTAGAAGCGCTGGTACAGGATGTTGGTTACAAACCTGATACAACAATTGAGCAAGGAATAGATAAATTTGTGACTTGGTATAATAGTTATTATCAGTAATTCGAAATGTCGAGTGGCCATTGGTTCTGGGCGTTTGGAATTCAGAGAGTCTCTGGAGCAGCATCCATGGAAGGTGAGGAAATTGGCGTATATTTAATCAATACCATCACCAAAAACAAAACTCACCACGAAGGTCATGAAGAGCATGAAGAGCATGAAGAAAAACAAAGTGTTACTCATTACAAGAATATCCTCTGCAATAATTATATAACGCATTGATTGAAAACAACTTCATGCTTTTAATGTTCTTCATGGTGAAAAGTTCATTTCAATTTGGTGAAGGTATTGTTAATATAAGGGTATTCTTATGAGGATAAGTTATTATCTGGTTGGTAAATATCATTGAATGAAAAAATACAACCTCCGCCGTTAATTGCCCATGTTATTTACAGGCTGGGAGTGGGTGGACTGGAAAATGGATTAATTAATCTCATTAATCGAATGCCAGCTGAAAAATATCGACATATGATTATTTGCTTGAAAGGGAGTACGCAGTTTCGCGAACGTCTACAGCGTAAGGATGTGCAAGTAATTGATTTAAAAAAGAAGGATGGGCAGGATTGGCGTTCATTTGTCTCTCTTTATCAAATACTGAAACAAAACAAAGTCGATATTATTCATACCAGAAACCTGGCTACAATTGAATACCAGGTTTCTGCTTTATTTGCACGAATAATACATCGGGTTCATAGTGAACATGGATGGGATACCTTTGACCCTGAAGGTAACAACAAGAAATATCAAATTTTAAGACGTTTAATGAGTCCATTGATTCAGGTTTTTATTCCATTATCTTTGCATTTACAAAGTTATTTAATTGAAAAAGTCGGTATTTCAGAGCAGAAAATAACAAGAATCTGCAATGGGGTTGATATTGAAAAATTTTACCCGGCAAAAGTAAAGCATTACGTCTCTGATTGCCCTCTTTCGTATTCCACAGGTATTATTACTATAGGCACTGTTGGGCGAATGCATGGGGTAAAAGATCAGTTGACCTTAGTCCATGCTTTTCGGCTGTTATTAACAGAGCACCCTGAGTTAACTGGGCAAGTAAATCTAATGGTAGTGGGTGATGGGCCGCTAAAAAAAATAGCGATTGAATTACTGGAAGAGTGGCAGTTACAAAACTATGCATGGTTGCCGGGTGAGCGAAGCGATATAGATGAGATCATGCGCTCATTGGATATCTTTGTGCTTCCTTCACAAGCCGAGGGTATTTCAAATACCATACTTGAAGCTATGGCATCTGGTCTACCTGTTGTTGCGACCGCAGTAGGGGGAAATCCAGAGTTGGTTGAAGATGGCAAGACAGGATTGTTAGTGCCTCATTCAGACCCCGCGGCTATGGCACGTGCCTTGCTGGATTTAATCGAAGATAAACAAAAAAGACAACAAATGAGTGAGAATTCCCACCAAAGCATTTTGGATAACTTTTCAATACAGGCAATGGTTAATCAATATACTGAAGTATATGACTCATTACGAATAATTAGGAAACAATAATATGTGTGGCATTGTTGGAATCTTTGATATAACAGCAAAACGTGAAATTAACCGTGAATTATTATCACGTATGAATGAAACACAATTTCATCGTGGTCCAGATGAAGGTGGATTGCATATAGAAGCAGGATTAGGGTTAGGTCATCGGCGTTTATCTATTATAGACCTTTCTAGCGGGCAGCAGCCTATGCATAGTCAGGATGGTAATGTTGTGTTGACTTATAATGGAGAAGTTTATAATTTTCCTGAGTTACGTAAAGAACTTGAAGCCTTAGGCTATACTTTTAAAACACATTGTGATACAGAAGTCATCGTTTATGCCTGGCAGGCATGGGGTGAAGAGTGTGTGTTGCGTTTGAGAGGGATGTTTGCTTTTGCTATCTGGGACCGAGACAAACAAACCTTATTTCTGGCAAGAGACCGACTTGGTATAAAGCCACTGTATTATTCGCAAACAAGCAAAGGTCATTTTATTTTTGCATCGGAATTAAAGGCCTTAAAGGAACATCCGGATTTGTCACGGGAAATGGACCCAACAGCGATCGAAGAATATTTTGGCTTTGGATATATACCTGATCCTAAAACGATTTACAAGGGTGTTTATAAATTAGAGCCAGGGTTTTGTCTTAGCATTAAACGAGGTGCTAAGTCTTACCTTCCACGGCAGTACTGGGATGTTATTTTTAAGGATAGTGTGTCAGGGTCTGAACTTGAGTTAGGCGAAGAGCTGATAAGCCGAGTGCGAGAAGCGGTTAAAATCCGTACCGTTGCTGATGTTCCTTTAGGAGCGTTTCTATCGGGTGGTGTAGACTCCAGTGCAATAGTTGCAATGATGGCTGGCTTGACAGGTGAGCCCGTTAATACCTGTTCTATTTCTTTTGGTGACCCTGAATTTAATGAATCACAATTTGCGGCGCAAGTGGCTGAGCTATACCAGACATCTCATAGGGTCGAACAGGTTGATCCAGATGATTTTAGCTTAGTGAGTCAGTTAGCCGGGATTTATGATGAGCCCTATGCTGATAGCTCAGCATTGCCAACCTACCGTGTCTGTGAATTGGCAAAAAAACAAGCCACGGTTGTATTGTCAGGTGATGGTGGTGACGAAAATTTAGCCGGGTATAGACGTTATCGCTGGCATACTTACGAAGATCGCATGCGCACAATTTTGCCAGATGGCTTACGCAAGCCATTATTTGGTTTTATGGGGTATGTATACCCCAAAGCAGATTGGGCGCCTAAAATATTTAGAGCTAAATCAACTTTTGAATCCATAGGGCGTGATTCTATAGAAGGCTATTTTCATAGTGTTTCAGTAAACTCTAATGCTATTCGAGCAGCTTTATTCAGTCAGCAGCAAAAAAGTGACCTGCAAGGATATCAAGCTGTCGAAGTCTTTAGACGACATATGCAAAATGCACCTAGCAGGGATGCTCAGTCTTTAGTACAATATCTTGATATTAAAACATACTTACCTGGCGATATTTTAACCAAGGTTGATAGAGCCAGCATGGCGCATTCGTTAGAGGTTCGTGTGCCCCTTCTGGATCATGAGTTAGTAGAATGGATTGCCAGTTTGCCAGTTGACTTAAAACTAAAGAAAAAAGAAGGCAAATATATTTTTAAGAAAGGACTTGAGCCTTATTTACCGGATGATATTCTATATCGCCCTAAAATGGGTTTTGGAGTGCCTTTAGCTAGCTGGTTTAGGGGAGATCTAAAAGAGCAGGTTAAAGAATCTCTTTTGGGGGACGTTATGGCTGATTGTGGTTTGTTTAATCAGCAGTTTTTAAACAAGGTGGTAGTCCAGCATCAGTCTGGATTTAAGGATTATAGTACAACAATATGGTCCTTGTTAATGTTTGAATCTTTTTTAAGCCACAATTGATTGAATTATATTTCTGAAATGAAGTAACAAAGGTTTTGATGTTTTTTAAATTAAATTTATGTGCGCCAGTACACATAAATTAATAATAAATAATTACCCATAAAGCAAAGAGTGTTATATTTATCATAAACAAACTTATGGAATATCTACAATGAATAATGATTCAGGTAATAATACAACGGAAAGTCCTGAAGCTAATTTAGGGCAAAAGCTCAAGAAAATTAGTGATTCTAGGCGAAAATTTGCAAAAACTGGGCTTATTGCGCCCGTTATACTGAGTTTAGCAAACCGGCCGGCTTGGGGGGCCTCCTTCAGGTGTACCGTGTCTGGCTTTGATTCACTTGCAACAATAGGTTCAGGTCCCGCGCTTACTGATATAGAAGACATGTGTGACTATATGTCAGTCGATGACGTTTTTGATAGTCAACATGTAGATCCTAATGAATTAGTCACTGCAATTTTTCCTTCTTGTTCTGGGTTAGTGACTCCGACTGACTTAACAGTAGGGGAGTCACTTCAAGGGCTTAATGGAGCAGACCAGATTACTGAGCGTATGGTGGCTGCGCATTTCAATGATGTGGTGAATGGAACGAACCCTTTTGGCAATGCTTCAGTCGAAGTCATTTACTGCCATATTCTCACTAACGGTCCATACATCCCTTATAGCTTTGGAGGTGTCATCTTAAATGGCATGGAAATATTCAACTTTTTGGGTTATATCGGTATTAAATAGCAAGCATTAAACTTAAGAGTGAAATATTGTCTCAATGGAAAAGTGACAACTGTTTTCTGGGGTGGAGATTGCGTAATTTACCATCATAATTCGGGCAATACGCATTTAATGACTGATGTTCCAGAGGTTTTGCTACAGCATTGTTTATTGTCTATTCCTTATGAGCTAGCAGACTTAATGACAATCATTAAGCAAGACACAGAATTATCAGATCTGGATTGGTCTGAATATATAAATCAATTATTGGCCATTTTGATAAAAAAAGAATTAATTGAACAATTAAATTGAAATTACAGAAGTTAGCGATCTCTGAGGTCGCGAAGAAATTAACAAAAAAAGGCTTAATATTACAAGCTGGATCTTTTATCTTTTCCATACAAACCCGATATCATTCTATTGCAGAAAGTATTTCAATTCTTTATGCTGATTTTGAAATTCTTGATAGCGACAGTAACAATATTTTCGTTGATTTTCATATCTCAATAGATCCTGATAGTTATTTTAGTCAATATTTTTCCCGAAGAGCAACATTTCTCTTTGATGGGTTTGCCCCTTTTAATTCTTTACCTAGTCAACATGCCCCAGCCATTATTGAGTGGGGCATGAATTGGTGTGTTTCCAGTCAAATTAACACCCATCTGATTATTCATGCTGCAGTGATTGAACGCTCAGGTTTTGCGGTTATTATGCCTGCTCCGCCTGGCTCAGGGAAAAGCACATTAACGGCCGCATTGATACAAGAAGGCTGGCGTCTATTGTCCGATGAGTTAACAATCATTGATATTGAAAATGCTCTTGTGCAGCCTTTCCCCCGGCCCGTTAGTTTGAAAAATCAATCCATTGAGGTCATTAGAAAACGTTATCCCGCAGCTGTTTTTGGTCCTATTTCTACAGACACGACGAAAGGAAATGTATGTCATATGAGGCCACCGGTCTTAGGTGTGCAGAAACAATTCCAGAGCTGTCCTATCGGCTGGGTAATTTTTCCTAAATATGAGCAAGATGCCAATGCTGAGTTTAACGAGCTAGGTAAAGGTCAGGCTTTAATCGATGTGGCCACTAATGCTTTTAACTATAGTCGTTTAGGGAAATCTGGTTTTGATGTTTTGCGCAAGGTTATTGATAATGCATCTTGCTATCAGTTTCGATATAGCAAGCTTGATGATGCTGTTGCAACTTTTGCTGCTCTTGAGCCACCGGTGAAAGGGCAGTGATTCATTCAATATTAGTGTCTGTTTTAAATGGCAAGCAGAGAATGGAAGCACTAAGCTTGTCTCAATGGGATTTGCTGATACGACAGGCTAGAAAAGCTATGTTACTGGCGAAGCTCTATTACTTAATTGAAGAAAAGTATGAGTTCAGCAAGGTGCCTGTAGCAGCTTTGCGTTTTTTAAAATCAGCCAGTGTTCACTCAACTAAGCAATATACTGATTTACTTTGGGAAATAAAGCACTTAGAAAAAGTGGCAAAACAACTGGGTTATCCCTTGGTTTTGCTAAAAGGGAGCGCATACGCTATCGCTGGCTTGAGTGCGGCAAAAGGTAGAATATTTTCTGATATTGATCTGATGGTGGATAAAGAAAATATTAGTTCCACCGAAAAACAATTGATGCTAAATGGCTGGATGTCATCAAAAAAAGATTTTTATGACCAGCTGTATTATCGCAAATATATGCACGAAATTCCGCCCGTACAGCATTTATTACGGGGTAGCGTTCTGGATGTGCATCATAATATCATTCCTTTGACGGCTAAAAACTCGCCGGATGCAACTTTGTTAATGGCGCAAGCTCAGACTTTGAGTGGTTTTGAATTTTTAAGTGTCTTATCATCTCTGGATATGATCATTCATAGTGCAACCCATTTATTTTATGATGGTGAGCTGAATCATGGGCTAAGAGATCTCGTAGATCTTGATGCCTTGATTCGTAGTAACCAGATCATTACTGACTTTGAATCAAAGTTGCTGGATCGTGCGTTTGAGCTAGGCTTGCAGCGGCCTGTTTTTTATGCATTTCGATATTCTAATATCATTCTAAAGACCCCGGTTTCCAAAGCGATGTTACTGGATTTGAAAAGAGCAGCACCCAGTAAGTCTTTATTGGCCTTAATGGACTTTCTTTTTTTAAGGGTGTTAATGCCTGATCATGTCAGTTGTAATGATCGCTGGACTGGTTTTGCAAGGTGGTCTATATATATGCGGGCTCATTGGCTAAGAATGCCATTATTCCTGTTAATACCGCATTTGTTTAGAAAAAGTAGTCTGCGTTTTATCGGTAAAGACCATCACGAAAAACAATAAATAATGAAAATTCTACACATTCTGGATCACTCTATTCCATTGCACAGTGGTTACACATTCCGCACAAGAGCGATTTTAAAGCAACAACGAGTACTAGGTTGGCAAACATTTCATGTGACTTCTGCGAAGCATACTGGTGCCCGGCAGGAAATAGAAGAGGTTGATGAGTTGCGTTTTTATCGTACACCACAAACGATTGGTTTGTTGGCTGCACTACCTATTATCAATCAATGGCTTATTGTTAAATCTTTGCAAAAACGCCTGGATGAAGTGATTGCAGAAATACAACCGGATATTCTCCATGCGCATTCGCCCGCTTTAAATGGACTCGCTGCACTACATGCTGGAAAAAAACACAATATTCCCGTTGTTTATGAGTGTAGAGCTTTCTGGGAAGATGCTGCGGTCGACCATGGTACAACCAAGGAAAAAAGCTTAAGATATCGTATCACTCATGCATTAGAAACACGTGTGTTTAAAAGGGCAAATGCGATTACTACAATTTGTGAAGGTTTGCGTAAAGATATCATGCGGCGGAATATTGCCGAAAATAAAATTACCGTTATTCCTAATGCCGTGGACATAGAAAAATTTAGTGATAGTCAGGAAACAAATCCTGAATTAAAACATAAATTAGGTATACAAGATAAGATAGTTCTAGGTTTTATTGGCTCTTTTTATGCGTACGAAGGGATTCCGTTGATATTGCAAGCATTGCCTGAAGTACTTAAACAGCAGCCAAATGTAAGAGTATTATTGGTAGGCGGAGGTCCTCAGGAGCAATTGATTAAAGAAAAGGTAAAGCAATTAAAGCTTGATGATTACGTGATTTTTACTGGGCGGGTACCTCATGATATGGTTCAGGATTATTATAAATTAGTGGATATTTTTATTTATCCTCGCTTAGCGATGCGCTTGACTGACTTAGTGACGCCTCTTAAGCCATTGGAAGCGATGGCTCAAGGGCGCTTGGTGATCGCATCTGATGTGGGCGGTCATAAAGAATTGATCAAAGATCAGAAGAATGGCGTGCTCTTTAAAGCCAATGATGTCAACTCGCTGGCAGCTTGTACCCTTAATTTAATAGGGCGGCCTGAGCTTTGGGAAAAAATGCGACAAGCAGGGAGGTTGTATGTCGAGCAAGAAAGGAACTGGAAAAAAAGTGTCGGAAAATACCAGAATGTATATTCTCAGCTCCTATTGAAGCTTTGAATTGCCAAAGAATTAAATTGAGCAACTGTAGATACGGATTCATTCGCAGGGTAACTTATAGTTGCTCAGTTAAATAAAATCCACGAGTATTACGGATACCATCCCTTTAAGGGACGATATCCAGGAAACTATTTTCCTGAAAGTCTATTGCTAACTCGCAATAAATAAACTACCCATCTTGCTTGTCTTTGTGTCCGTCTTCTGTGATGTAGAAAAAGTTGCTAAAGTTATTTCATGCACATTCTATGTGAAAGGAATGATGTCCTCTCAGAAACAATAGGTTTTATATTGTACGGCTAAGCTTAATTGTTAAAATGTGACTGTTTAAGAAAATATACCTTTAAGTACAATTGCTTATTAAAATTATAAGCTAAGTTCCCAAAAGGAGAAAGCGTTCATTTTATTATCTTGTATGATAAAAATATTTTCTTGAACTTTTCTTTATTATCTTTGAGATTTTACTCAAGCTATCTTGATAGTTAGCAATTCTATAAAAAAACATATACATAGATGAATAAAAACCTATAATAAAGCGATATTATGTGAACTGGGTCACAAAAATTATATTTTTCTCTGGCTTTCGAATACTTTGCTAAACTTAATCTTGACCACACATTTTTGAATGTGCTGTCTAGCTAATATATTTAAGCAAATTATTATTAGCATAATAGTTAAGGAAACAATGTGCATAGATTAATGATGTTTAAGTTTTAAAATATATCATAAGGGTGTAGAAATGAATGATGAGAGTAAAGTTCAGGAAAAAATTACCCAAGAAAGTAATGGGGATTTCAAAGTATTGATATCAGATAACAGACGCAAGTTAATCAAAGGAAGTGCTTTGGCGGTGCCTGTTATTATGACGTTGAAAAGTGGTGCGCTGATGGCGGCAGCAAGTTCTGAAAGTTGTATAGCACGTGATCAGAAGTTTGCAGACCAAGAAAATCCAGGTAAATTTAAAAAACCCAATAGTGATTCCTTTCTAAGGACTGAAGTCACAATTGCTAAACTATTTAGAATAATATTTGATCTAGGCAGCTCAAAATGGGTTTATGATAAAAAAACTAATGGTAAGTTACGCAAAGTAACTGTTTATGCGCACGGGCATAGCTTGGCTCCTATGCCAACTACATGGGAAAAATCTGGGCTCCCCCTTTATAATCTGGAAACGAATATCATTGATGTTTTTGATGAGGCTACTGACAGTACGCCAGCATTAAGCGCCACGAATTGTTTTAATGATGGAACTTTTTACTATGCGCTAGATACTGGCTTTTCAAGGGATGGCTATGCGGAAAAATATGGTTTGGTTGTTACATCTGACTCTGGCGCAATAACAACGGATGAATTAGGTGGCGCAAAGGTGGGTCGATTTGTAGGACATTCGGATGTGGCTGATGATCAAAACCATCTGACGGGATCTTGCTGGAGTTCGCTAACCCCTACAAGTCCTTGAGCGAAAATGCTTTAGTCTGGTGCGTAACGCAGGGTTCTGATTTATTACTTGCGAACTGGGAGGATGAAAATATAGTCTATCACCCCTTATCTGGAGAAACGCACCAAATGGATGTTTTTTCGGTCAGTGTTTTAGAGTTGTTGATTGAGGGTCAGCGTACAGAACAGCAATTGCTAAATGATATTTGTCAGCTACATTCAATAGAAACCAGGTCTAAAATACATGACTTGCTTATTCAGGTGGTTAATACTTTTGATAAGGCTGGTTTAATTCAGCCAGTTTATCGATGAAAGTAAAGCAGCTTGGGATAGAGGGCTTGCTTAAATTATCCTCAAGTAAACTGGGGCTTTGTCTGGATATTGGTTCATTTTGTGTTAGACTAAAAACTTGCGAAAAGTCTTTTATGACAACATTAGCGTTTTTATATCAGGATTTCCCTATTTTACCGGGTGAAATTTTCGCAGACTTTCATATTACTCTTCAGCGCCCAAAAGGTATGCGGCATTATCTACAACCCCAGATCCTTTTTGTTGTGGATGGACAACAACCGTTTGAGCCATTTCCTTTGAGCCATGCATTTCCTTTGTTTGAATGGGGTTTAAACTGGTGTATTGCGCGTCGATCACATCAGTATTTAATGCTACATGCTGCTGTTGTTGAAAAAAATGGAAAAGCCCTTATCTTGCCAGCACTTCCGGGATCCGGAAAAAGTACATTGAGTGCGGCATTGGCTTTGAGTGGTTGGCGGTTTTTATCTGATGAATTTACACTCATTAGACCAGAAGATGGCATGGTTATGCCAATTCCACGCCCGACGCCCCTTAAAAATTCAGCCATACAGGTTGTTCAGGAAGCATTTCCTCAGGCAAGTCTGGGGCCATTATTTCCGAAAACACGTAAGGGAACAGTTGCCCACTTAAAAGCGCCCGCGGATAGTGTTGAGCAGCTAAAACAAGCAGTATTACCCGAGTTATTGGTTTTTCCAACCTATCAGGCCGGTGCTGAAATACAACTAAATTCACTGAATAAACCTTATGTTATTTTTAAACTAGCCAGTAATGCTTTTAATTACGAGTTGATGGGGCGTACAGGTTTTAGTCTGGTAAAAAATATGGTCTCTTCTTGCCGCTGTTACAATCTCACTTATAGTCGCTTTGACGAGGTATTACCTTTGCTCAATGAACTGCTAACAGAAAAGGTAGCATGACCCCATCTGAACGTGCAAAAAACACCATTATTCGACTGCTTTGCTTTCCTGAAACGATGGAAGCATTGACAATCTCTGATTGGGAATTGTTAGTGCGATGTGCCAGACATTGCAAGCTACTGGCTCACTTAGGGAATAAAATTGAACGTCTAGGCTTAACGTTGTCTGTACCAGAAGCTGTTTTAGTGCATGTTATAGCGGCACAGAAGTTAGTCGACTACCGTAATAGACTGGCGATGTGGGAATTAAATCGAATCAGGCGTGTCACGTACGAGTTGAATGTTGACATCATTGTATTAAAGGGTGGAGCTTACAATTTATTAAATTTACCTTTTGCACAGGGAAGATTACTCGCTGATATTGATATATTGGTAAACAAAGCTGATATTAATACTGTGGAAACATGCTTATTGCAACAAGGCTGGAAATCTAAAGAGTTTAGTGAATATGACCAGGCATATTACCGTGCCTGGATGCACGAAGTACCACCATTGCGTCATCAGGACCGTTATATTGAAGTTGATTTACATCATACAATTCTCCCTTTGACCAGTCGTTTACATCCCTCACCTGAACGACTAATAGAAAATTCAGTGGCTATTGAAAACACGGGATATAAGGTTTTATCGCCATTTGATATTTTTTTGCACAGTAGTACACATTTATTTTATGATGCAGAATTACACGGTGGTGATTTTAGAGATTTAGTAGATTTAAGTGAATTAATTGTTTGTTTTCAAGCGCAGCATGAGCATTTTTTTGTAGAGTTATTACAACGAGCAGATACACTAACATTGCAGCGCCCCTTGTACTATTCGCTTTATTTTGTTCGCAATATATTAGGGGTGCCAATTCCCGAACAATATATTGAAGAAAATAAAGGTAAACCAAATTTCTTGATTAGAAATTTAATGAGCTTCCTTGTTCCCTTGGCCTTATTGCCTGAACATCCTGATTTCCCACGAAAAAAAGTTGCGTTTGCTCGGTGGTTGCTATATGTTCGTTCCCACTTTTTACGCATGCCGCTGGTTTTATTAATTCCCCATCTATTGAAAAAAAGCCGTAATCGCTTTGAAGATATTATTGTTTAGGAATGGGAGTGTTGTAGTATACATTTGATGCAGGATTATTGTTCGTCATTGAGGTGCATAGCAGGTTACGTCACTATTTAAGCAACAAAGAAGACAGACTAAAAAGACACAAAAATGCACAAGATATATTGGCATCCTTCATGCTCCTCATGGTTTGTTTATCTCTTATCGTTTTTCTATTTAGTTGAAATGTGTAAACTACTTTCAGGTAAAAATGAATGATGCCAATTAATCGACTTAAATTTACTCGTGTTGCAAATGTTTCAATTTCTGGGCTATATAAAGTGGCGCGTAATTTCTGAGTCTGAATGCCTGTCGAATTTATAATTTCTTCATCTAACGGAACAGTAAAGGCTTGGTCTGAGTGAAAAGTTTCGTTAATATTCTGGTCAGCTGCATAACTGCTATGTAGGCTGCTTAAAGACAAAATTAGACAAAAAATAAACTTGAAATATCGTGAATTAAGCATAAACAAAGGGCTTGATAAAGTTGGCAATGGTTTTTGTATTCTGTAGGGAAGACCGTTGGAATGCATTATTATAAAGTATTCAGTTGATTTTCGTTTTTAACAGGAGATTTTAGGCTAAAATATTAGCTTATAATAACTAGAAATGTGAAAGGTATTAGAATAATGAGTCAAAATCCAGAAGATCTAAAATATGCAGTAACACATGAATGGGTAAAGTTAGAAGATAATAATGTTATTAAAGTTGGGATAACAGACTTTGCACAGGAAGAATTAGGGGACTTGGTTTATATAGAATTACCAGCGGTAGGGCGTCAATTAGGTCTCGAAGAGCAATGTGCTGTAGTAGAGTCAGTGAAAACAGCGTCAGATTTATTTAGTCCTGTTGCAGGAGAAGTGATAGCAATCAATGAAAGCCTAGCTGATGAGCCTGAGTTGGTCAATGAAAATGCATTTTCAACCTGGCTATTTAGTATGAAAATACAAAATGTAGATGATTTAGAACAGTTATTAGATGCTGATGAGTATGAACAGGCTATCTCATAGGGTTAGTTTACAAGTACAGCGCTAAGCCTATCTTAGGCAACTCGCAATAAATACCCGCCCACCTTGCTAGTCTTTTTGTCCGTCTTCTGTGTTGCATAAATAAGTACTCAAGCAAAATTGGTTTAACCTTTTTGAAAAAGTATAAAATCTCCAATTTTCAGTGTAATTTTTGGAAATTTGAATATATTTTTACAAAAAAATAGAAAATATTAACTAAAGTCATGAATTTCTACCCTCATAATTTTAGTTAAAATAATAATGCCTAAGTACTTAGTTACGTAGCCTGCTATGCGCCTATTTCTACTAATGGAAAACAAACAAAAATCCTGCGCAATATGGGGAGTTTATTTATTGCGCGTGACCTTAACTAAACGAAACTGGGCTTTAAGGTTATATAGATATGTGTGATTTAAAAATCTTTATAAGATAATTAGAAAGGATGTTATAGGAAATGGCAGGACAAAATACGACAGGGTTTAAACGTTTCATCAATTCTTTCTTTTTTTCAATAGCTGGTTTGAAAGCAACCTGGAAGCATGAGGAGGCCTTTAGACAGGAAGTCTTTTTGTTTTTGCTGGCAACTCCCTTGGCAATATGGATTACTGAAGATAATATTGAGCGTGTTCTACTTATTGGCAGTGTTGGCAATGTGTTAATAATTGAGTTATTAAACTCGGCAGTGGAAACAACAATAGACAGGATAGGTGTTGAGCATCATGAGTTATCGGGAAGAGCAAAAGATATAGGCTCTGCCGCAGTAATGTTATCCATGGCCCTAGTTGCTATGACCTGGGCAATAATTATAATTTAAAGGAAAAAGAGAGTAATGAGTGCATTAATTTGTGGGTCTATGGCTTACGATACAATTATGGTTTTTCATGATAAATTTAAAAACCATATCCTTCCAGAAAAAGTACATATGCTGAATGTATCTTTTTTAGTGCCTGCTATCCGCAGGGAATTTGGCGGTTGTGCGGGTAATATAGCCTATAACTTGAAGCTACTCGGTGAATCACCTAAAATTATGGCTACCGTAGGCCATGATTTTGAAGCTTATGCTCAGTGGCTAAGCCAGTGTCAGATATCGAGTGAATATATTAAAAAAATTGATGGTGAATATACTGGGCAGGCTTATATTACCACTGATGAAGATGATAACCAGATTACTGCTTTCCACCCAGGCGCAATGAATGAGTCACATGTTAATTCAGTGCCGCAAAATACCGGGATAGAAGTGGGTATAGTCTCGCCTGATGGTAAGCTAGGTATGCAACAACATGCTCAAGAATTTGTTGATGCAGGAATACCCTTTATTTTTGATCCGGGGCAGGGAATGCCGATGTTCAGTGGTGATGAATTATTAGAATTACTCAATTTGGCAACATGGGCAACCTTTAATGACTATGAATCTGAATTAATGCAGGAACGAACTGGTTTGTCATTAGAGCAGCTTGCTGAGCAAGTAGATGCCCTGATTATTACTTTAGGGGGCGAAGGCTCTAAAATTTATACCCAGGGAGAATGTATAGACATCCCCTCTGCACAGGCTAAACAGTTAAGTGATCCAACGGGGTGTGGTGATGCATATCGTGCCGGTTTATTGTTCGGTATTATGAATGAATATGACTGGTCTACTACAGGACGAATTGCCTCATTACTGGGATCAATCAAAATTGAGCATCATGGTACTCAGAATCATCGATTTACAATGGAGCAATTTAGGCAGCGGTATCAACATAGTTTTGGTGAATCGTTTTAAAGTAGTTCTTTAGCTGGGCGGAATATTTATCCTGTCCGTAACGATTATGATAGTGTTAGGGAAAGAGCATTTAATAACATGTGCATTGACTGCCGTCCACTTACCGGAGCTTGAAATATGCACAATCTCTGTGTAGGTTGAGGGTGAGGTACGAACCCCAACATGACGCCGCTAGCTAGATTACTGATGCAAGAAGTCTCTCCACATTGCGCAGGATTTTTGTTTGTCTTCAAAGCGCAGAAGACGGACAAAAAGACAAGCAAGATGGGGGGATTTATTACGAGTTGCCTTAGTCAGAACGAAAGACAATGGTGGTATTCCAAAGGTTAGAGACGTGGTGAATACACCTCGTCTTGCATAGCTCGAATGAATTTTCACCTACAATTATAGAGTAAATTTCGTGCACATTGAAAATTTAAATAAATGAGAAGAGCATTAAGCAAACCATATTGAAATGATCGTGTTGAAAAACTGTGCATTAACAAACTCTATTAAAGCCTTTATCACGATATTATTGACTATACTAACGTGCGTCTTTATGTCGGTAACGCTTGCTCACGGCGTCGATGCAAATACCCAGCAGTTTCTCCAAAATAACCACGGTGTCGCAATTGGTCCTTTTCTTTATATTGGTGCCAAGCATATGCTCACCGGATATGATCATCTGTTATTTTTGCTCGGCGTTATCTTCTTTTTATTCCGTACGCGGGATATTTTAATGTATGTCAGTTTATTTACTTTAGGGCATAGTTTAACGCTATTTTTTGGGGTACTTGAACATGTTTCTGTTAATGCTCACATTATAGATGCGATCATTGGCTTATCGGTTGTTTACAAAGGGTTTGATAATCTCGGTGGATTTCAACGCCTGTTTGGTATACAGCCAAATACTAAAGCTGCTGTGCTCATTTTTGGTTTATTTCATGGTTTAGGTTTGGCGACAAAATTACAGGATTTTGATTTGCCGGAGGAAGGTTTATGGAAAAACTTACTGGCATTTAATATAGGCGTTGAGATCGGTCAGTTTTTGGCTTTGTTCTTTATTTTAATTATTTTGAATGTCTGGCGACGTTATGCCCGTTATTTTAGTTTTGCGGTAGTGACTAACACTTTGCTAATGACAGCGGGGTTAATTTTGTTTGCTTATCAAATGATGGGCTTTATACTCACCGAGTAATCTTTATGAATGATGTAAACATACCTGTGCAGTCAATGAAAACACTGGTCATTAGTATGATATCTGCGCTCTTGTTAGCGTTATTCATTCTTATTGTCTTTGTTGGGCCTGCAGAATACGGTATTGACCCAACAGGTATAGGGAAAGAGCTAGGCTTAACTGCATTAGCAAGGCCGGTAGAGAAAAATGCAAAAACAGTGGTTTCATGTTTGTCGGGAGAACAAGCAACAAGCTGGAAAGATATTGTCATCATTACTTTACCCGCTAAATCAGGCCTTGAGTATAAGTTTTATATTGAGCAGGGAGCTGAAATAGAATATGCGTGGATGAGTGATGATAGTGCCGCTGTGTATTTTGACTTTCACGGCGAGCCAGCAGGTGACACAACAGGGTACTTTAAAAGCTATCGTGAAACCACCGCTAGTCTTTCTGATGGAAGATTGACCGCTCCGTTTACAGGTGTTCATGGCTGGTATTGGAAAAATGACAGTGACAATGCAGTTCGAATTACTTTAAAAACCAAAGGACAGTACAAAGTTAAGGGGCTGATATAGTCTTAGGTAACTCGCAATAAATAAACTACCCATATTGCGCAGGATTTTTGTTTGTCTTCAAAACGCAGAAAACGGACAAAAAAAGCAAGATGGGAGGGTGATTTATTGTGAGTTGCCTTATATAGGGAGTAGACTTTAGCCTGTCTGTGTAGCATGTGGGTTATAAGGGTAGGCTGAATCCTACTCCCTTTCGAATGTCCCGTTTAATATTGCTAGCCCATTTATCTATTTCGCGGTTGAAGACCGCTCCTACAACAAATGCAATGCCCTGTCTTAAATTCGTAGCCCAACTTTGTTTATGTTAAAATTTATCCTTTTACCAAAAACCGTTAATAGAGAGAAGCAATGGCAGGACATAGTAAGTGGGCTAATATAAAACACCGTAAAGCGGGGCAGGATGCAAAGCGAGGTAAGTTATTTACTAAATTGATACGTGAAATTTTTGTCGCTGCCAAAGCAGGCGGGGATCCCACGAATAATCCTGGCCTACGTACCGCAATTGATAAAGCTCTCGGTGCGAATATGAAGCGTGATACCATTGATAACACCATTAAAAAAGCAACCGGTAATATGGATGGTGTCAACTATGAAGAAGTGCGCTATGAAGGCTATGGCTCTGGTGGTATTGCTGTATTAGTTGATTGCTTAACCGATAATCGCAATCGTACTGTTGCTGAAGTACGCCATGCTTTTTCTAAAGCGGGTGGGAATTTAGGGACGGATGGTTCAGTTGCTTATATGTTTAAAAAACGGGGGATTATCAGTTATACCAGTGACACTGATGAAGATGCTGTTATGGAGGCGGCATTGGAATCGGGGGCTGATGATGTCCTCACCCATGATGATGGTTCTATTGATGTGATGACGAGTCCTGAGGATTATCTAAACGTAAAAGAAGCTATGATTGCCGCTGGGTTTGAGCCTGAGAATAGTGAAATGACTATGCAGGCTGATAATTTGATGGATCTGGATTTAAAAGATGCCGAAAAAGTTTTACGTTTAGTGGATGTGCTGGAAGATCTGGATGATGTACAAAGTGTCTATTCCAATGCAGATGTAAGTGAAGACGTTCTCGCGCAATTAGCCGAAGTATAGGATGGATAAAAATAGTAAGTGATCAGAATTTTAGGGATAGACCCAGGTTCACGCCTGACAGGTTTTGGAGTGATAGAGGATACAGCCACTGGCTATAAATATATAGCCAGTGGCTGTTTGCGCATTAAAGGTGATGATTTTCCTCTGCGCTTAAAGCAAATTTTTGCGGGTATTAGTGATATTGTTGAGGAATATCAACCTGAGGAAATGGCGATAGAACAGGTGTTTATGCACAAAAATGCGGATTCTGCCTTAAAGTTGGGGCAGGCGCGAGGCGCGGCAATATGTGCAGTACAGCTCTTTGATATTCCAGTATTTGAATATGCTGCACGTCAGATTAAGCAGGCGGTTGTGGGTAAAGGTTCGGCTGATAAATTACAGGTACAGCAAATGGTTAAAATATTGCTTGGCATAACGGGTGAATTACAGATTGATGCCAGTGATGCCTTGGGCATTAGTTTATGTCATGCAAATATTCAACAAACACAACGTCGCATAAAACGAGGAATGAGTTCTTGATAGGATTTTTACGTGGTAAATTAGTCACTAAAGCTCCGCCGAGACTGATGTTGGATGTTCAAGGCGTCGGTTACGAAATAGAAGCACCAATGACCACTTTTTATAGTCTCCCTGCAATCGGGGCAACGGTACAGCTACACACGCATTTAGTGATACGTGAGGATGCACATATCCTATTTGGTTTTTTAGCTGAATCAGACCGGTTGATGTTTCGCACCCTCATTAAAGTCAATGGGGTGGGGCCAAAATTAGCCTTAACAATATTATCAGGGCAAAGTGCAGATGAATTTCATCGTTGTATTCTGGATAATGATACTGCTGCTTTAATTCGTTTGCCGGGAGTAGGCAAGAAAACAGCAGAACGCTTAATTATCGAATTACGTGATAAATTACCAGTGCTGGGAGAATCGAATTTGGATCATAGCGAAGTAGCACAGGGCAATTCTCCCACAGCCGTTAATAATGCCCGTCAAGAGGCTATCAGCGCTTTATGTGCTTTAGGGTACAAAGCTCAAGATGCCAGTAAAATGGTGCAAGGTATCGCACAGGAAGATAAAAGTTGTGAAGATATCATTCGTTTAGCTTTGCAGGGAAAAGCTAAGTAATTTTTACGTTGGACTTTTACTGAATAGGAGCGGTCTTTAGCCGCGAAATAGAGACAGCCTCCTAGTATTATAAGCCCTAAATAACCGAGAATATAGGAGTAGGCTTTAGCCTACATGAACTGCATATTGTGTAGGCTAAAGCCTGCTCTC
This sequence comes from uncultured Methylomonas sp., assembly GCA_964481455.1. Lineage (GTDB taxonomy): Bacteria > Pseudomonadota > Gammaproteobacteria > Methylococcales > Methylomonadaceae > Methyloprofundus. The sequence goes on from CAYZUM010000002.1 coordinate 45,694, forward strand.
TAGCTATATTTATGACCGATTATTTAATACTGTTTTCTCGGTTATTTAGGGTACGAGGTACTAGTACAGCATCCCTTAAATTTATGATATTTTTATTTTTGTGGTTGAAAAGGGACTGTATATTAGGATTAAATATGATTGAAACCGACAGAGTCATCAGTGCGAATGGTCAGGTAGACGAAGAGCGTCAAGATCGTGCGATCAGACCGAAAACGTTACAAGACTATATTGGCCAACAAGCACTGCGTGATCAGATGGAGGTTTTTATTCAAGCTACGGTGGCACGTAAAGAAGCACTAGATCACGTGTTAATATTTGGCCCACCGGGACTCGGTAAAACCACGCTGGCAAATATAATCGCCAATGAAATGCATGTTAATCTGCGGCAAACTTCTGGGCCCATACTGGATAAAGCTGGTGATTTAGCCGCTTTACTTACCAACCTAGAAGCGCATGATGTGTTGTTTATTGATGAGATTCATCGTTTAAGTCCTGTAGTAGAAGAAATTCTCTACCCAGCGATGGAAGATTATCAAATAGATATTATGATTGGGGAGGGCCCGGCTGCAAGATCTATCAAACTGGATTTACCGCCTTTTACATTGATTGGTGCGACGACCAGAGCCGGGTTGTTAACTTCGCCATTACGCGACCGATTTGGGATTATCCAACGGCTAGAGTTTTATTCGGTAAATGAGTTAACCCAGATAGTAACTCGTTCTGCAAAAGTGCTTGGCATCCAGATTGATCAAAATGGAGCGCAGGAAATTGCTCAACGATCAAGAGGTACTCCGCGAATTGCTAATCGCTTATTAAGGCGTGTACGGGATTATGCTGAAGTAAAAGCGGATGGCAAGATTAATCAAGGTATCTCTCAACAAGGTTTAGCGTTGTTAAAAGTTGATCATTGTGGTTTTGATCAGTTAGATAGACGTTTGTTAAAAACCATTATTGATAATTTTGATGGTGGACCAGTGGGTCTGGATACTCTTTCGGCAGCCATCAGTGAAGAGCGTGGCACGATAGAAGATGTTTTAGAGCCTTATTTAATACAGCAAGGTTTTATTATGCGCACTCCGAGGGGGCGTGTTGTGACAGGAAAAACCTATCAGCATTTTGGCTTAAAGGCACCTCAGGTTGTTACAGTAGAAAATCAGGACCTGTTTGCCGAATAGGGCTACCTCTTTCAGACGGGAGAAACACTAGCCTATCTTCTGATTGTTTTTTATCATTAGCTAATGATAAAAAACAGAATAACACAGAAAACACGTGAAGCCAGCAAAGCGATTATGATAGGAATTCCTCAAGTAGGCAAACAATCAGTTCGGAAACTTGCGGAACGAATTGGTCGCT
>CAYZUM010000003.1:0-35240 GCA_964481455.1 uncultured Methylomonas sp.
CGGACAAAAAGACTAGCAATATTGGATGATTATTTGTTTCCATCTCCCTTAGTCAGGATATAGTGCCATCACTGCCCCACGAGAACATATAAAACAAGGAATTACATATGCCTACAATTACAGATCCAGTCATCGATCAATGGTATAAAGACGTAGAAAATAACCTGATGTTTAAAGTTGTTGCGCTTGAAGAGAGCGATGACAGTATTGAAGTACAATATCATAATGGTGATATTGGAGAGTATGATAGTGACAGCTGGTACAATTCAACCTTTGACTTTATTGAAGACCCTGAAGACTGGAATGCGCCTTTTGATGAACTTGAGCCTGATGACCTCGGATATTCAAACTCGGATACTCGGCGCACTGACATGGATGATATGCCTCTCAAAGATTATCAAGACTAGGAAATACACTGCATGAAAATGAGTTCCCAGGAATTCCTTAACTGGGAATCTAAAAGCATTACTCTACTCGCTATGTCTGGCGCCGGAAAAACCACACTGGCTAATAAATTACCAAGAGAGAAATGGTTTCATTATTCCGGTGATTACCGTATTGGCACAAAATACTTAGGTGAGCCGATACTTGATAATATCAAGCAACAAGCTATGGAAGTTCCATTTTTAAGGGACTTGCTACTGACTGATTCTATCTATATTTGCAATAATGTGACCGTTAATAATCTGGCACCTGTCTCCAGCTTTTTAGGTAAAATAGGAGCCCCACAAAGAGGCGGCCTGACGCTTGATGAATTTAAACGCAGACAGGCTTTACATCATAAAGCAGAAATAGCAGCAATGTTCGATGTTGGCGAATTTATTCATAAAGCTGAGGATATATATTCTTATAAATACTTTATCAATGATGCCGGGGGAAGTGTTTGCGAATTAGAATGTGAAAAAGTATTAGAATATCTGGCGCAACATACGCTTATAATTTATATTAAAACCTCAGATGAACTCAATCAGACCATCATAAATCGTTCTAAATCGTCACCCAAACCTCTTTATTATCGTGAGAAATTTCTTGATGAAAAGCTTGAGAAATTTATGCAGCTAAATAACTATACTGATGCCAATTCTATCCCGCCTGATGACTTTGTCAACTGGGTTTTTCCTGAATTATTTATGTCTCGCTTACCCCGATATCAACAAATTGCCGATAAATATGGCTATACACTGGATGCCAGCGATGTCGCAAAAGTGAACTGCGAAAATGATTTTATTCAGCTTGTTGCGTCATCAATAGCCCAACAAACACTTTAAAGATTGCCATGCCATTAGTTGCTCACACTCATTTACCGACATTCCTGCGCCTAAAAGAAGAAGGTGAGGATATTCTTAACCCTGACCGCGCGACCCATCAACATATACGCGAATTACACATTGGCTTTCTTAATATCATGCCTGATGCCGCTCTAGAGGCAACTGAGCGACAGTTTTTCCGCTTAGTCGGTGCTTGCAATCAAATCGCACAATTTCATATTCACCCATTTACAATTGAAGGCTTATACAGAAGTGAATCTGCGAAATCTCATATCAACCAATACTACGAAACTTTTGAGAAATTACAACATGATGGACTTGATGCCTTAATCATAAGCGGTGCCAATGTCACTCATGATCACCTACAAGACGAAGATTTCTGGCAGCCTTTAACGGAAGTCTTTGACTGGGCAAAGCAAAATGTTACGTCTATTCTTTGTTCTTGCCTTGCCACTCATGCATTGATTCAATTCTGCTATGGCATTGAACGAACTCGTCTGCCCGCAAAACGCTGGGGAGTTTATTCACATAAAGTGATGGATCGCAAACATCCTCTAATTGCCGAAATTAATACTCGTTTTGACGTACCGCATTCTCGCTTTAATGAGATTTTTGCAGAAGACTTACAGCAACACGGCGTAAAAGTTCTAGTGGCCAGTTCCGAAGCAGGTGTCCATCTTGCGGTAAGCCCCGATGGTTTTCGCATCGTATTTTTCCAGGGTCATCCTGAATATGATGATATAAGCTTATTGAAAGAGTATAAACGTGAAATCATGCGATATAGTCATCATGAAACCGACCAATACCCACCTATTCCTGAGCATTATTTTAATGCTGATGCACAAACTATATTCAACGATTACGCAGAGCATGTTGTTTTTTCACGCAAAAACAAGCATGCTATTCAACCCTTCCCGGAACAGGAAGTCCAACCCTTCTTAGATAATACCTGGCGCGATACTGCAAAAGCGGTGTTTAATAACTGGTTAGGGAAGGTTTATCAAATTACAAATCAGGATAGAAAACTGCCTTTTATGGATGGGGTTGACCCCAAAAACCCACTTAATTTATAGATACGCACATTTTATAAACACAAGCTATCCACTTAGGAGCGTGCACGAAATAAGTTGGGTAACTGGCGCAGAATTTTTATTCGTATTCAAGGCGTAGAAATAGGCGCATACCCAGCTACGTAACTATTTCTACAACGCTGAAGACGGACAAAAAGACCAGCAATCTTGGACGTTTATTTATTTCCAGCCCCCTAAGTACACATCCTTAACAAAAATAAAAATCCACGTCCTAGGCGTGGTTTAATTTACCATAACGCACTCATTATTTAAGTTTATTCTCTATTTTCTTCAATAAGCTCTTCCGACCCTGCAGCTTTATTTCTAATTTTAATTAACCAACCATCTTTAGCCTTACATTCCGTCGTATTATTTGCTTTAAGGTGAATTCGCGCATACTTACCTGTCAAAGAGGCAGGCAGAGTTGCTGAAACATCATAAAAACTATTCTTATCCACTATCTTTAGCTTCAGAGGTACATTTTTTGCCATTGCTTTAATGGTTGTTGGGTCTGCATCCCCCGAAACAGTGAAGGAAATCTCAGACTCTGGGTCCACCTCTGATTTTGGTGGCGGCAAAAAGGTTTTAAATCGAGGATCTTTACAGCCCGACTCAACACTTCCTGCATTATAAGCAAAAGTACCAGTAGAAAAGCTAATACTTACCATTGAACTAAATAAAATTAGAGTTTTTTTAATCATAAAAATGTCCTCTTTGTTGCAAACTATGAAATTGAAATTTGGGCTATAACCTTAATAACGAGGCACTCGCTATGCTGATAGGGCATGGATTCATGCCTGCATTCTAAATACCCTTTGACATTGGCGAGTAAAACCAGGCTCTACCGCTTTCAATATGCCTCGTGTTAAATTGCTAACCGAAATTTTTACTTTAATTCACTTTGTTCGTTCAATATATTTCTAAATACTCTAGGAATACATTGAACGAGCAAAGACCAGATCCCTTTCCTCAAATGTGATTCATCACTGCTTAGGAATGGGAATCAAATAACGTGTGCATTCTGACGTGTCTTTTTATTCGCCTTCTGCGTTGCGGCAACAGTTACGTAGCCTGCTATGCGCCTGTTACCGCGCCTTGAAGGCAAACAAAAATACTGCGTCATAATGGCACAACTTATTCAATTCCCATTCCTTAAAAATTAATTATTTGTTCATCACATGTCATTATATCATTCATCACTAAAGTTTTTGTGCTGAAACGAGCATGAAATAATTTAAGCAACTTTTTAAAGCTGTACTGTTAGGTACGAATGAATTCGCATCGACAGGGCAGGTGCTCATGTTATTCCCGGCACGTTTCTACTTAAGGAATGGGAATCAAATAACGTGTGCATTCTGACGTGTCTTTTTGCTCGCCTTCAGCGTTGCGGCAACAGTTACGTAGCTCGCTATGCGCCTGTTACCGCGCCTTGAAGGCAAGCAAAAATACTGCGCCATAATTGCACAACTTATTTAATTCCCATTCCTAAGCAATACAGAACACCAAAACCCACACGCACCCTTCGTATTTTAATATTTTCAAACAATAACCTACAGCACAAAGACGAATCCATAACAATATTTTGAAAAAAAGTTTGCTGGCATATAGAACTATTTATCAAAAAATCTATTTTCTGGCACGATGGCTTGACACTAAAAACTATTGAACTAGACTTCATATTAATACCAATTTGACAGCATGTCAGGGAAATTACTCCTATGTATATAAAACATAATATTTTATTAGTAACTCTTCTAGTCGGTTCTTATGAAACCTATGCCTTAGGCCTGAATGGAAATGGAGAGGGCGACCCATCTCCGACCACTCCACATCAAGCAAACAGCAAGAACCCCATTGCAAAAGATGATCATATTTCTTTAACAATCAACACATTTACCTCGGCAGAAGGTGAACTTAACGGTAATGACCGCTTTGGAACCACCTACTCATTCAATAGCTCATGGGTGGGACAATATGGTCAAATTACTGAATTTGACACCGAAGGAAAATATACCTATACGATTTTCCCAAGCACAACAAATGCCGATCTGCCTGCGAGTGGAAAAGGCGTAGATCGCTTTGATTACACCTACTCTAATGCGACAGGTCGCTCAGACACGGCAAGCTTATTTATTGATATTAATGCCGACCGAAGTCAGCAGCCTGTCGCAAAAGATGATCATATTTCTTTAGTTGTCGACACTTATGTCAGCGCAGAGGGAGATCTTAGTGGCAATGATCGTTTTGGCACCACTTTCACCTTCAATAGCTCCTGGGTTGGGCAATATGGCGCCATTATCAAGTCTGACTCAACCGGTGAATTTACCTACAAGCTATTCAGGAACACCACAAGCGACAGCTTACCCTCAGGTGGAGTAGGCGTAGATCGTTTTCAATACACGTATACCAACGAAAGAGGTGACTCCGATACAGCATGGCTTATCATCGACATTCACCGCGGCCAAGATAGAACACCCGTCGCTAAAGATGACAATAACTCTGCTGTTGTTGGTGTTTCACCTACGGCAATAGGTAATGTAGGAATCAACGACCTCTTTGGTAACACCTTTACGCTTTCCGCTTCAAAAGCAGGACGCTATGGTGTACTAACTGAATTTGCCTCAACAGGCGATTATATCTACGAACTTTACGAAACCACCAATAGCACAAATTTACCGTCTGGTGGTCAGGGCACTGATCGTTTTGAATATACTTATACAAATACTAATGGCCTATCAGATACGGCTACGCTGATCATTGATGTCACTGCCAACCCTTCTCAACCTATTGCTGAAGATGACTACGATTCTACTGTCATAGCCGTATCAACAACCGCAACAGGCAATGTAGGCACGAATGACCGATATGGTGAAACGTTTACTCTCAACGATTCTAAGGCAGGTCAATATGGCTCTCTAAGCTCTTTCGACTCAACGGGTGAATATACTTACGACCTCTTTGAAAGTACGGATAACTCTCGCCTACCCACTACGGGCGTAGCCAATGAGCACTTTGAATACACCTACGCCAATAAAAACGGACTAACCGATACTGCATTTTTAATCATTGACGTTGCCCCTAACCCTAACCAGCCTATCGCCAATGATGACTACATTTCTACTGTCGCGGGTGTCTTCACCTCTGCCGAAGGTAATGTTGGCACAAACGACCGTTATGGTAGTATTTTCAGTCTTGATGTTTCATGGATTGGAGAATACGGACTGATTACTTCATTTGATTCGGAAGGTAAATACACCTATGAACTGTACGAAGGCACGGATAATAACAGCTTACCCTTTAGAGGTGTTGGTGAGGATCGTTTTCAATACACTTATGCCAATGAAAAAGGCGATACGGATACTGCATTTCTCATTATAGATGTCAGTTCCAATACAACCCTGCCTATTGCGGTAGATGATTTTAATTTTACCGTCATTGGGGCTGAAGCTATATCAGGCAACGTCACCCTTAATGACCGCTACGGTACTGTTGCCGTGCTCAGCAACTCGGCTGCTGGCCAATACGGAACCCTTACTTCTTTTTCAGAAACGGGGGAATACACCTACACCCCTTTCGCAAATCCAGATAGTAGCTTTTCTTCCGGCACAAGAACCGATCAGTTTTTATATACTTATTCTAATGCCCAAGGCTTTACATCAGGCGCAACGCTATTTATCAATGTTAGCGCTAACCCTATCCAGCCTAAGGAGCCCATTGCCAATGATGATCATATATCCACCGTCGTCGGTGTCTATACCGTCGCAACCGGAAACACCAGCAGCAATGATTTTTTTGGAACTACCTATTCACTTGATGTGTCATGGCTAGGAACCTATGGCGCGATTACTGCCTTCAATTCAGCCGGTGAGTTTACCTACGAGCTATATGAAAATACCACGATTGAGAATTTACCAGCAGGAGGCGTGGGGATAGATAGCTTTCTCTACACGTATTCAGACGATGAGGGGCGCACAGATACAGCGCGGATTATCATAGATGTCAGAAGCAACCCTGCCCGACCTATTGCCAATGACGATTATATCTCGACTGATATCAATACCTTTACCTCCGTGACAGGGGAAGTGGGCATTAATGACCTTTATGGTACGACATTCACGTTGCAGGAATCATGGTCTGGTCAATATGGAACGATCACCTCATTCGACTCAGCGGGTAAATATAGCTATCAGCTTTATCCGAGCACCACTAATGCCAGCTTGCCAGTAGATACAGACGGAAACCCAATCACTGATATAGACAAATTTCAATATACTTACGCCAATGCAAAAGGGATCACAGACACGGCCTTTATCATCATTGATGTCAACCCTGACCCCGCTCAGTCGATACTGCCTATTGCCAATGCGGATTTTGCATCCGTCATTATTTCAGCAAACCCAACCGTGTCTGGAAATGTCATCGATAATGATCAAAATGGAAATACAGTCACATTTGGTGGCGAAGGCTCTTCAACAGCTGGAACATATGGATTTCTAACCTCCGATTCATCGGGAGCCTATCTCTACCAGCTATTTGATAGTACAGTCAATACAGATTTACCTGATGATGGGGGCGACCCACCCACTCCTCTCCGTGATAAGGAAATTTTTCCTTACACGCTTATTAATGAGGGCGGTGAAACTGATACGGAGGGTAAATTAACCATCGATGTTAATCCTGATCCTGCTTTTTCGGGCGGCTCTGAATCACCCTTTGCAAGAGATGATAATACTACCTATATCTCCAACAAAACGGAATCATTAAGCGGTAATGTAACCGATAACGATAACAATGGAGATTATGTCGTCCTGACTAGTCCTCCAAGTACTATATATGGTCGCATTGTCTTGCAAGCAGATGGTCACTATGTCTATGATCTGTATGAAACAGCACTGAGTATTATTAGCTTAAAAGCAGGCGAAGTGGTGACAGACGAATTTACCTACGAATATTTTTCAAACGCCGGCGAAAGCACAACGGCTAAATTAATCATTCAGATTATCGGTAATCCAATAGATGGTAATGGTGATACCATTTTTGAAAACCCGGATGACAAACCTTATGATAATGTCGATGTTGAATTCAATGACCGCTCAAATGATGCTACTCCTCTGAATTCTTCGCGAAATATTCAGGGTCATTTACATGATACAGGCGATAAAGACTGGTATTTTCTAAGTAGTGAAGGTAATGAAATAATAACATTAGAAGTCTGCCCTAAAGGCACCAGCTGCTTTAACAAAAAAAGCTGGGTATTGTATGTTTTTGATAGCGATGAACTCGCTAAGGTTGACTACCCAGACGTAGACGATGATGGTAAACCTATAATTAAAAATAGGACAGAAGAACAAGAATTTGAATTTTACCGCTGGGTAACTGAAACCGGTACTGATCAAGATTTATTAAGTAACTCAATTATCACTGGGAAGCCTGAAAAAGACACTACTGATGAGATTTTTGGCGACAAACGGGAGAATGGCGGTGTTATAAGAGGTCGTTCAAATCATATGTACCTGGCCTATAGAGCGGGCTTTTTTCAGGACGCATTAATTGGTATTGTAGACCCTTGTTTTGATACCTTGAATTCTGTGGATATCGGCGTGGGGGATGGTGCACGAAACTACTTGATTGCCATTTCATCGCCATTACTTGGCACAGGAAACGCAGATGATGAGGCTGGTAACACGACAAATGTCTGTGGACAAGGGTCAGTAGTTTTACAACAACAAGGCCCTTCTGCTAGTGGCTTAGGAGCAGATGGAAAACCAAAGAGCTACGAAACAACTCAGGAGTATATCAGCGTCTTTCCTAACAGCGATGACCAGTATGCGATTAAAATCACTAGCACTGGACTTGAACCGCTACAGTCAGATGCAGCAGCCGCAAATTCTGCGACTTTTAATGCCAGTTCAGGTGAACTCAGGATCCCTAAAGTCTTTGTCAATGGACAAAGCTTTGAAGCAACCTTGAATTTACAAAACCAACAGGCTCGCAGCACGGATGGCACTCTGAAATTCGTTCTATCTGACCTTGGCACTGAAAACCTCGAAGGCATTTTAGATAGCTACCGTGCTACCTTCAATGCAGAGACTGGTGAGGTCTTATTTCCTCGGATAACAGATACCAGTACTGGCAATGCCTATTCCGTTATCATGCTATTTCATGCCGCTACTGATAGCAACCCAGCATGGCTTGAAGTCACGAGTATCACAGCAATTTAATACCTTTACTAATAGGGTGCGCCACTCATGGCGCACCCGCCAACATTCTGTCTCACTTAACTTAGGTAACTCGCAACACACATCTTCTTTTTTGTCCGTCTTCTTTTTGATAGAAATAGTGACATTGTCATGCGGCCATCGCGGCTAAAGTCCTTCCTTGTATATCATCTATCACCGACCATTTGCCATATAATACCGAGATACAAACCTAGGTTTGTATCTCCACTTTTTTTATCATGCACCGCTCATTATATAAATAGAATTTATTTATCTGAGAAATTATGGCTAGAGAAAAATAGCAAAATCGCTTCACCTTTATACAGATAAAAATACAAGGGTCTAATTAATTTTAAGATATGATATAATATAGATATTTGTCTAACCTTTAATTAATTTGGAGTTGCGATTCGTGGTAACTGTTAACACTCGCCGTTCGGTCATGACCTTATTTTCTTCACCTACTTGCGCCTTAAGTCACTGTGCAAGACTTGCTTTGCATGAAAAAGGTGTCACCGCTGAAATAGAATACTTTGACCCTAACGATCCACCTGAAAGTCTACTAGAGCTAAATCCTAACGGCACGTCACCTATATTAGTTGAACGTGATCTGGTCTTATATGATGCACGTATCATAATGGAATACCTGGATGAGCGCTTTCCTCACCCTCCCCTACACCAAATGGACCCTGTTTCTCGCGCCTATGCTCGCATGGTCATTAAGCGCATTGACCAAGATTGGTACCATCTATTAGATGAAGTATTAAACTCAGGGGAAAAGAAGTCTGCACGCGCAAAAAAAATGCTCAAAGAAAGCCTCATTTCATCCGCGCCCTTATTTGCCGCAAATGAATTCTTTATGAGTGAAGACTTTTCATTAATTGACTGCACTTTGGCTCCCTTACTATGGCGTTTACACAGCATTGGCATTGAATTACCTGAAAGCGCTGGTGTGATTAACGCATACGCCCAACGCATCTTTAAGCGCGAAGGCTTTATTGCCAGTCTAAGTGAAGAAGAGCAAGAAATGGTCAAAGCGCCTAGCAAAAAATGACATCCCTCAAACCTTATCTAATTCGAGCTATCTATGATTGGATTATTAATAATCAACTAACCCCCCATTTACTGGTTGATGCTTCACACCCTGATGCAGCCCTGCCTAAAGATTATATTGAGGACGGTAGAATAGTTCTCAACATTCGCCAGGAAGCCATTCAAAACCTGTCCCTAGGCAATACAATAATTGAGTTCAATGCCCTATTTAATGGGCAACCCACACTTATCCAGGCACCAGTATCAGCCGTAATGGCAATATACGCAAAGGAAAACGGCAAAGGCATGGTCTTTGATGATGAAGAGGAAGAAACACCTCCTCCAGAAAATGAAGATAACATCTCACGCCCACACCTACGCGTTGTTAAGTAAGGAATGGGGGGGTATAACTTGTACATTTTTGTGTTTTTTGTCCGTCTTCTTTGTTGCGTAAAGAGTTACGTAGCCTGCTATGCTCTTATTTACGCGCCTCGAAGATGAACAAAAATCCTGCGTTAAATGCACACGTTATTTTAGCCCCATTCCTAAGCATATATTTTCACAATCACATTTCGATGTTTTCAAGCGGCAGATTTATTACCCATTAAGCATTTTGTCACCCTATAGGGCAGAGTTCGAATAGACACAGATTTCAATTTCCTACTCTCGCAAAAAATTAACACGCCATAAAATCCGTGACCACACGAAATATTGCAAAAAAAAGCCTGAGCTATTACAAGCTCAGGCTTTTTATATTCATCGAGAACAAAATCAATCTATTCCAAACCTACAGCAAGTTATCGTTCTGTTCTTTCTTCGTTCCTATTATTGATAAGCAAACGAAATCAAGTATGATACTCAATATTTTGTCACCTTCTTGCCTACAATAAAACGCTACCCTGCAAAATTCTGTGCAGCAAATTCCCAGTTGACCAACGCCCAATACGCCTCTAAATATTTAGGTCTCGCATTTCGGTAGTCAATATAATATGCATGCTCCCAGATGTCACAAGTTAAGAGTGGTGTCTGCCCTTCTGTTAATGGGCAAGCCGCATTACTCGTACTAACCAGCTCTATACTGCCATCAGCATTTTTCACTAACCAGGCCCACCCAGAACCAAAAGTTGTGACAGCGCACTTTGTAAATGCCTCCTTGAAATCAGCAAATGAACCAAAGGCTACATTAATGGCCTCTGCCAAAGCTCCTGTAGGCTCACCACCACCCTTTGGAGATAAGCTATTCCAATAGAATGTATGATTCCAGACTTGAGCTGCATTGTTAAAGATACCCCCAGATGAACGCGCCATTAAACTTTCTAACGACGCCCCTTCAAACTCAGTACCTGGAACCAGATTATTTAAGTTCGTTACATAGGTCTGGTGGTGCTTGCCATAGTGAAATTTCAAAGTTTCTTCTGAAATATGCGGTGCTAATGCATCTTGCGCATAGGGTAATGCAGGTAATTCATAAGCCATTTTTCTTCCTCTAAAATAAAGTTAATTAATACATCAATAAAGCTTCAAAATCAATTCGACACGCCATTAAGGAATGGGGATTTTATAACTTGCACATTTTTGTGTCTTTTTGTCCGTCTTCTTTGTTGCGCAAAGAGTTACGTATAGACTTTCAGGTATTTAATTTCCAAACCTTGTTTCATAAATGACTGAAAAACATGACATTTAATTTTTTAAAGTGGAAATTATTTATCTGAAAATCTATAGTCTGCTATGCGCTTATTTACGCACCTCGAAGATGAACAAAAATCCTGCGTTAAAGGCACACGTTATTTTATTCCCATTCCTAAAACAAGCGTGCAAATACTCTCATGATTGATATTGTGGCGGGTATTATTTTTACAATAGCTAAAACCAGGTATTTTATTAAAGCATTAACAAGTCCAACTACCTCTAAGACTTTTTATCATATTCAACTTTATATCCATCAGTTCGCACCTTGACCTTGCTATAAGGTAAATCATCCGATTTCTCTTCATTGTTTTTATCATTTTCAGAGCCTTCTTCTGCCTCTGGAGTATTTATATAAACTATAAATTCATCAAACCAGGCTTGTGTTATGGCTACCTGCATATCCGCATCATTCAGAATATCCTCTTCATCCGGCAGATTTTTATATTCAAACGCCAGTTCTAGAGCTTCTTTGCAAGCCTCAAAATCGCCATGAACAGCAGAAATACAGGCAAAATTATAAGAAGCAACACCTTTTTGAATACTATCAGCAAGCGTTAACTTTTCTTTAGCCAATACATAGCTCGCCTCTTTTTCCTCGCCCTCTTGCAAGGCTGCCAGCTCCATTAAAACCACACCCCAATCTAAAGCTGCCGCCAAATAATCCTCTTTTGCAACCAGACAATAGGAAAACTTTTTACTCGCTTCTTGATAAAGCTCTTTAGCTTCGTCTCCTTCTTTTAATCGCGCAGTATACAATAACGCCATCCCCCAGTTATAAAGCGCATCCTTAAACGCTGAACTATCCGATTGAACGGCGCCATAAATTGTTATTGCTTCTGAAAATAATTTTTCAGCCTGTGCAGCATCTTTCTTCTTGCCTCGCGCAGCCAGCACTTTTTTATTTGCCACTTTTACTTTAGATTTACCCGCTATCGAACCAAATAAGCCCATGTTTTTCCTCTATTACTTTAGTTTTTATTTTAATATTTTGCTCAATATGCAAAAAACCTCAAGGTGATGATATGCATATAGCGCAAAATAAACACACTTAACTACTTATAATAAAACGAACTGCATCCAAGCGCAATTTCGCATCGTTAATATACCCATGAGACTCAATTGCCTTGTCCTTTAACACCTCTATTTCTTCTTCTTTTATCCCGAGATTAACCCTAGCCAAAGCACTCAAGCGCCTTATTTCTCTGGCAAACGCTTGTAGCATTTGTGTATTGGCCTGGTTTATAACATCTTGCATTTTACTTTCAGCGATTTGCTCCGCCATGGCAAGCATAGCGTTAATATTTGTACGCTCCTCTCCGATAAAGGCAGTAATTTGCTCAATTTCTAAATTGTTTACCCTATCCAGTAGATCATTATGTAAAATCTGCTCTGTTAAATCCTGTTGTTTTTGACTCAACAGAATTCTAATCGGTGTCGCTGGCAAATATCGGCTTAATTGTAAATTGTGTGGCGCACTACACTCAATTAAAAAAAGACACTCCAGTAAATACATCCCAGCAGGCAGATCTACATGCTTCACCACACTAATAGCTGCATTTCCCACATTATCAGATAACACCAGATCCATGGCAGAAATCACCATAGGATGTTCCCAGCTCAGGTATTGCATGTCCTCTCTTGCCAATGCTATTTCCCTATTTATTGTGATCACCACTCCATCCTCAGGAATATGTGGAAAGTGTGATACACGCTGAGCCTGCCCTGCTTGTAAAATGGCACAGCCCTCGGAATGATATTCAGATTCTACTCCGAAACAATCAAAGACTTCCTCCATATATTGCCACAAAGCCTGTGAACCTGAATAACTTTGAATTTTATCAATAATTTGCTCAGCAGCTTCTTGGCGACAAGAATTTAATTCTAATAACAAGTCACGAGACTGCTGCATTTTTTCTTCAACCTTCTGCATTAATTCCCTGGCATTCTTCACTAACTCACTCAGTCCTTCTTGATCAAAATTTTCACAGACATGTTTTAGAGACTGCTTTTGTAATTGATAAACTTCATGCGCTGCATTGCTATTAGTCTGAAATAATCTCAACCCTTCAGCATACCAAGCACTTAAAGCATGCTGCTCACTCCCGATGAGGTAGGGAACATGAATAGCAATATCATGTTTTTGACCTATCCGGTCCAGGCGTCCAATTCGTTGCTGTAATAAATCTGGGTTTTCAGGTAGATCAAACAAAATCAAATGATGAACAAATTGAAAATTACGCCCCTCACTGCCAATTTCAGAACAAAGTAACACCTGAACCTGAGCATCCTGATCAGCAAAATAAGCCGCAGATCTATCGCGCTCTATGATACTCATCCCTTCATGAAAAGCAGCTACATTGATTGCATGTTTATCACGTAGACTTTTTTGTAAGGCAAGTACCGTTGCAGCATGCTGACAAATTAATAAAATCTGTACATCCTTTAAACTTCTCAAATGAGCAACTAACCACTGCAAATAAACCGCATCACTCTCTTTTTCATCTCCAGACAAGGGGTAGGTATAAAATTCACGCACTGGGAACCCCTGCACAACATGCCGTGAATTTCTAAATAAAATTCGCCCGGTACCATGCCGATCTATCAATTGATTGATCACTTCCTGCCTTAAACTCTCATCATATAAAGTCTGACTAAAATCGTCATGTAATTTTTTATCGATTAATTTACTTAATAGATCCCTCTCCAATTCAGTCAAAACACTCGCATTAAAAACCTTCTCAGCCAAGCGAGCAACAGGCTCAAACGCCTGCTGTTCCTGCAAAAACAGTTGTAAACTATGGAATCGCTCCGCATCCAGCAACTTTAGTTGAGCAAAGTGCGTTTCCTTCCCTAACTGCTCTGGCGTAGCCGTTAACAAAATCATGTCATCAACTGACTGTGCCAATTTTTGTACAAAGCGATATCCCTCACTCGGTTCGCTCTCACTCCATTGCAGATGATGCGCCTCATCAACAACAACCATATCCCAATTAGCTAACAACGCCTGTTCTTTTCTATGCGAATTTTCCTGAAAAAACTCTAAACTGCATAACACTAACTGCTCAGATAAAAAGGGATTACCTTCATCAACTGCCTGACAACGTGATTCATCAAAAAGGCTAAACTTTAAATTAAAACGCCGTAGCATTTCAACTAACCATTGATGTAAAAGACTCTCAGGTACAATAACGAGCAACCGAGATGACAGCCCTGTATGCAGTCTATGATGTAAAATCAAACCTGCTTCTATGGTTTTCCCCAAACCGACTTCATCAGCAAGCATCACCCGCACTTTATCCCGTCTAGCCACTTCATGAGCAATATACAATTGATGAGGAATTAATGTCGCCCGCGCACCTAACAAGCCTTTCACATCACTACATTGCAACTGGTGTATATGTTGCCAGGTTGTAAAGCGTAATGAAAACAATCGCCCCGCCTCTGCCTGCCCAAGGAATAATTTATCCTGGGGCTTATTAAACTGCAAATGGGGGCTCAATTCCGTTTCATCAACCAATAATTCAATTTCTTTATGAAAAATTTGATAGCGTACTCGCCCTTCATGCTCTAACACATCACAAACAACTCCAGTCAAACCATTTTCTGTTTCAATAGTATCATCCACTAAAAAACGCACTCGCGTTAATGGACTATTGTCTAGAGCATAATCTCTTCGCTCATGACACGCTAGAAATAGTATACTTACCCTATTCGCTAGCACATCCAAAACAATTCCCAGCCCCAATTCTGGCTCCGAAGCGCTCACCCATCTTTGCCCAACCACAAAACTATTCACTAATATTTCAACCTATAATCAATAATTATTACATGGCCATCATGGCCTTTAGGAATGGGGGTTTTATTCCCATTCCTAAAGAGTAATTCTACACAGAAACATACGCAAACAATCATAATCATTACACTTTATAATTGTTTGAGCTATAATGTTAATATTACCATTAATGAGTCACCACCCCCTCTTTTACATCTATGTATACACAGTTTTTTGGTCTTTCAAAAAAACCATTTTCATTAATACCTGACCCAAGCCTACTGTATTTGAGCGCAAAACATAAAAAAGCCTTAACTGCTTTGCAATACGGACTTGTGAGCCATGCTGGTTTTACAGTGATTACTGGAGAAATTGGCTCAGGTAAAACCACTCTTGTCCGTAGCTTACTAGAAAAAATTGAAAAACAATGTGAAATTGGCTTAATCACTAACACTCACAGTGCTTTTGGTGATTTATTAACTTGGATTCTAGCTGCCTTTCGCATTAAATCTGACGCGCGCAACAAAGCAGAAAGATTTCAGGTTTTTGTTGATTTCATTACAGAAGTCAGTAAAGCTAAAAAACGTGTTGTCTTAATCGTTGATGAAGCACAAAACATGGATATTCAAACACTGGAAGAACTACGCTTGCTTTCCAATGTAAATATCAATCAAGACATCATGCTGCAACTAGTGCTGGTTGGGCAACCAGAACTGGTCCACAAATTAAACCAGCCTGAATTACTCCAGTTTTCTCAACGCATCTCTATAGAATATCATTTACTACCTTTAAATTTTGAAGAAACAGAACAATATATTCATTATCGTTTAAAAGCTGCGGGTAGTAAGAATACAATATTTCAGCGCACCGCTTGTGCTGCTCTATACTATTATTCCGGCGGCACTCCAAGATTAATCAATAACTTAGCCGACCTTGCTCTGGTCTTTGCTTTTGCCACTGACAAAAAGAGCATTAGCTGGGAAACCATTATTGATGTCATTAGTGAGCGCACAAGAGGCGGTATCAAGCGCTTTGAGGAAAAAATTTGTCTACCTTCCAACCCACTTGAAAGAAAAGAGAAAAATGAAGAACTACGCCTAGCAATACTTGAAGAAACTGGCGTGGATATAGCACCCTCTAAACAACAAAAAAAACATAACCACACTCCTCTTCTAAAAAAAGCTTAAACGCCAATACGTACTATTCCAATCAGCAACTAATCATAAAGATAGTACCGAAGACAAATTAGCGGGGTGCCTTTTTTTCCTTCCCTCGAACTGTCTATCCTGTGTCCACTGCACGAGTCATCAGACTACATACAAACACCTTGTAAGCGGGAAAGCAACAAGAATCAAAACACCCACCTAAGGTAACTCGCAACCCACCCATCTTGCTGTCTTTTTGTTCGTCTTCTGCGTTGTAGAAATAGTTACGTAGCCTGCTATGCGCCTATTTCTACTAATGGAAGACAAACAAAAATCCTGCGTAATATAGGGTGTTATTTATTGCGCGTTACCTAAAGTGTCCCGCTTAAGATAAAGGAGATGAGCATAATTAATCAGCCTAAATCATCCAGTAGTTACTTTAAAACTGACTTATCAGTGTAGTTACATCAATTAACTCGCAATAAAGCCCCTATCCACTTTAGCAGAGCTTGTTTGCACAGACAAACAGAGTCACTATAGAACACGCATGAAATAACTTGCGCAACTTTTTTAGGCAGAAACGAGAATCGAGTCTGACCTGCCTTTTAACTCCACAACAGCCGCGCTAAAAAACAATTTCGTAGCCTGCTATGGAATGAGAATAAAATAACGTGTGCATTTAACGCAGATTTTTTGTTCGTCTTCGAGGCGCATAACAGGCTACGTAACTATTTATACAACAAAGAAGACGGGCAAAAAGACACAAAAATGTGCCCGTTATAAAATCCCCATTCCTGTTTTCCTAACACGCTTGTGAGGCCAAAATACTGCGCCATACTTTCGGGCATTATTAAATCCTCGCGCGTGTTCAGGTTTGGACTTATTCAGACCGCGTGAATGAGTTCGCAAAGACAGATGTGCGCAGTGAACTTCCTGCACATTCCTACGCTGGGCTTCCTAAAATGGATCTGTTGTTCATTCCCCCTAACGACCAGAAATACAACTACCAGGCATAAAAAAGGCGCCTAAAAAGACGCCTTTATGAACACCAGTCTCTAAAACTTTTTATGACAGCTTTTCTTTAATACGTGCCGCTCTACCTGACAATTCACGTAGATAATATAATTTTGCTCTCCGTACAGCACCACGACGTTTTACTTGAATATCCCCAACTAAAGGACTATGTGTTTGAAAAACTCGTTCTACACCAATACCATGCGAGATTTTTCTGACTGTAAAGGCTGAATTCAAACCACGATTGCGCTTTGCAATGACAATACCTTCAAATGCCTGTAATCTCTCGCGAGTTCCTTCTTTTACTTTAACCTGTACTACAACTGTATCACCAGGATTAAACACTGGTATATCTTTTTTCAGCTGCTCTGACTCAATTTGACTAATAATATCACTCATTACTGCACCTTTTTATACTTCATTTCAATTTTAAATTCTTCTAACAATGCCTGTTGCTGTTCAGTTAACGCTTTCTCTAGCAACAAATCAGGCCGCTTCTGCCAAGTCTGACCTAAGGACTGCTTCATTCTCCAGCGCTCTATCTCTTTGTGATTACCGCTTAATAACACACGAGGAACATGTCCGAACTCTAGTTTTTCTGGTCGAGTATAGTGCGGATGATCCAGTAAACCTTGCATATGGGAATCATACTTAGCAGACTCGCTATCTCCTAAAACACCAGGCACTAACCTTGAAACAGCATCAATCACAACTAAAGCTGCTAGTTCACCACCACTAATCACAAAATCGCCCAAAGACCATTCTTCCTGGCACTCTCTCTGTATAAAGCGCTCATCAACTCCTTCATAGCGACCTGCAACCAAAATCAATTGCTCCAGTGCAACACTGTCATTAATCAATTGCTGGGTAATAGGTTTTCCCTGAGGGCTTAAGTACACAACTTTAACGCGCTCAGCCTTAAATGTATGCCGTACATCATCAACTGCATCCTTTAATGGCTGATACTTCATAACCATTCCAGGACCACCGCCATAAGGCCGATCATCAACTGTTTTATGCCTATCCAAAGCATAATTCCGAGGATTCCAGACTGACAATTCAACCAATCCCTGTTCTATTGCACGGCCTGTCACCCCATTTAATGCACTATTAAGAACCATTTCAGGAAAAATAGTAACGACATCAAAACGCATTAAAACTCGGGATCCCAGTCAACAATCATTTCACCTGCTAGCAAATCTATGTCAATGATAGTCTGCTCCTGCAAAAAGGGAATGAGACGCTCTCTTTCCCCCGAGACAACAATAACATCATTTGCACCAGTTTCCAGCATCTGTTTTACAGTACCGAAATCAACACCGTCGACAGAAATAACGTGTAAACCGATGAGGTCAGTCCAATAATATTCTCCCTTTTTTGCCTTTGGCAATTGACTAGAATGTATCAGAATATCCCAGCCATTTAAACTAGCCGCATCATCCCTATTATCAAGCCCCTGTAGACAGGCAACAATCGTTTTCCCATGTCGTCGCCCATCGATAACGTTAACGACGTTGCTTTCCGTGCCTTTTCTTAAAGTCCAAGGTGAGTAAGTCAGTATATTTTCACGCACTTCAGTATACGAAAATACCTTCACCCAGCCTTTGACACCAAAAATACCCGAAACCTTACCGACACTAACAAGCTCATCAACCAATATTATGCTGCAACTGATTGTTTTTTAGCATCTTTAATTAATTTAGCAACACGCTCAGAAGGTTGTGCACCTTTTGATTGCCAATGCTCAATACGCTCTGCATCGAGTCTCAATCTTTCTTCAGCCCCCTTAGCCAAGGGGTTAAAAAAACCTAAACGTTCAATATAACGCCCATCACGACTGTTTCTACTATCTGTTACAACAACATGATAAAAAGGACGATTTTTTTGCCCACCTCTGGCAAGACGAATAACTACCATCTAAATTCCTCGAAAATTGCATTTGACCAAACTTAATCCGACCATTTTACGCGTTTTAATTATTATGTGAAGTCAAATTTTAAAAAATGTGTTTTTTGTCCGCTTTCTAGCCACAAAGCTATCGATGCATACCGCGCATATTACCTTTAATTCCTCGCATCATATTCGCCATATTGCCTTTCTTGAAACGCTTCATCATTTTCTGCATCATCTTGAATTGCTTTAAAACACGATTCACATCCTGCAACTCTTGTCCACAACCTGCAGCAATCCGCTTTTTACGATTTCCTTTAATTAAATCCGGGGTACGCTTTTCCTGATTTGTCATTGATCGAATAACGGCAATCTGTCGGGATAACTCTTTATCATTAACTTTATCCCTCATTTCCTTTGGCACTTCATTTATACCCGGCAATTTTTCCATCATTGCCCCCACGCCCCCCATATTTTGCATTTGCTCTAATTGCTCAACAAAATCAGATAAATTAAAACTTTTACCTTTATGTAACTTCTTAGCTAACTTGTCTGCTTTTTTCTTATCTACTTTTTGCTCAATGTCTTCGATCAAGCTGAGCATATCGCCCATGCCCAGAATTCTTGAAGCAATACGATCCGGGTAAAAAGGCTCTAATGCATCAGTCGTCTCACCAACACCTACAAATTTAATGGGCTTACCGGTGATATGTCGAATAGACAAAGCCGCCCCACCTCGGGCATCACCATCTGTTTTAGTTAAAACCACACCCGTGAGCGGTAAAGCTTCATCAAATGCTTTAGCTGTATTCGCGGCATCCTGCCCTGTCATACTATCAACGACAAACAAGGTTTCTACGGGGTTAATCGCCGCATGCAAGTCCTTAATCTCAGTCATCATTTCATCATCAATATGCATACGACCTGCAGTATCGACAATAACAACATCTAAAAATTTCTTTTTTGCCTGCTCAATGGCATTCTTGGCAATATCAGTCACACTTTGAGTGACATCAGTATCAAAAAAAGTCAGCGAAACATCATTCGCTAGTGTTTCCAGCTGCTTAATGGCAGCGGGGCGATAAATATCAACACTTACGACACCAACAGATTTCTTTTCAGTTTCTTGTAGCCAACGTCCTAGCTTGGCGACTGTCGTGGTTTTACCGGCCCCTTGCAGTCCAGCCATAAGAATAATCGCTGGGGGATTGGCTTTTAAGTTTAGCGCTTCATTTTGCGTTCCCATGACGCTTTCTAGCTCAGCCTGAACCACTTTAATGAGCGACTGACCTGGCGAAAGGCTTGCTTGAACTTCTTGTCCTAAAGCGCGCTCTTTAACATTGTCAATAAAGGCAGTGACGACAGGAAGTGCCACATCGGCCTCTAATAGTGCCATGCGCACTTCACGCATAGCCTCTTTAATATTTTCTTCCGTGAGGCGCCCCTGGCCTCGAAGATTTTTTAAGGTTTTACCTAAACGGTCAGTTAAATTATCAAACATAATCAGTGCGAACTCAAAATTAAGCCAGTCAAGGCTCGTTACAATAGCCCATTACAGCATCTAAAATTACTTTAACAGATTATTATCCTAAAAATTACAGCTCAGGACTACACTTTTTTCTAAAATTTTACAGATAGCTTCCGTATTTTTAACAAAACTAACCAGATTAAAACCCTGCTTTTCCTGAATTCATGACAGAGACTAAAGTACCATAATAAGGAATAATAAACCTTTCATCGACACTTTTTCTCCCTCCCAGTAGACAAGCCCAACCTTAATGACTAAACTTTAGGGTAATAACCAACTAAGCGATATGGATCATCAGATGTCTAGCACAACTCACATTCTAATTATTGACGACATTCCCGATAATATTCAAGTTGTTATGAATCTTCTAGAAGAAGATGCCTACAACTTATCTTTTGCCACTCATGGTGAAGAAGCGTTAAGCTTAATCCAACAAACATCAACACCGTTTGATTTAATTCTGCTGGATATCATGATGCCAGGTTTAGATGGCTTTGATGTTTGCCGAAGAATCAAAGAAGAGCCTCAGCACAAAGACATCCCCATTATTTTTTTAACCGCAAAAACCGATGTCGACTCTATAGCCAAAGGCTTTGAATTAGGTGCTGTGGATTACATCAGCAAGCCTTTCAAAGCCGAAGAGCTGCTGGCAAGGGTCAAAACACATACCGAACTGCATAGAGCAAAACGGCTGCTACAAGAGCATAATATAGCCTTAGAAACTAAAATAAAGTTTATACATAAAAGATTATTGTCAGAACTTGAACATAGCCAGCATCACATGATCCATGTCTTAAGCTCATTAATGGAATCAGCCTCTGACGAAACAGGAAAACATATTAACAGAGTCGCTAAAACCTCTTCCTTACTGGCGCGATACCATCCCTTTATGAATGAGGAAGATGCCGAAATACTCTATCATGCATCCCCCATGCACGACATTGGTAAGATGACCATCCCCCATGAAATTCTTCATAAACCAGGCAGGTATACAAAAGAAGAATTTAACACCATGAAAGCACACACGAGCAACGCCTATGATCTATTAGGTGGTTCAGACCGTAAGTTAGTAAAAGCCGCAGCAGTTATTGCCCATGAACACCATGAGAAATGGGATGGAACGGGCTACCCACGCCAGCTTAAAGCAACTGACATACATATTTACGGGCGCATTGTTGCTTTAGCAGATGTTTTTGACGCATTAACGCATGCCCGATGCTACAAAGAAGCCTGGAGTATTGAAGAAACTGTCAAGTATATACAAGAACACCGAGGTACGCACTTCGACCCTGAGCTTGTAGATATAATGATAGAGCATATGGATGATTTTATTGCAATTTATGAACAAACATAGCTTTCAAATCCTAATGGATATGCAAAAAACCGGACACGTTATCATAAAACCCAATGACTTTGTTAAATTTAATTTCTTTTTTATCATTTCGACTTGTATTTTGCGTTTTACCTTTGCTTTATGCCCCTCCCGTTTCAGCTTCTTCCACGCAAGCTAGCCATCAAATACGACTCACACCGCATGAGCAAGTCTGGCTCAAAGCACACCCTCTAATACGAGTTGGAGGCAGCCCTGACTGGACACCCTTTAATTTTGTAAACGCCAATGGCCAATATAGCGGCATCGCCAATGATTACTTAAAACTGATAAGCCGTAATACCGGACTAAAATTTACGGTATCCTTCGATTTATGGAGTAATCATTTAGCAAAAATAGGTGAACATAAAATTGATCTGTTAGGTGCCGTTTATTTTACCGAAGAACGCAGCCAATACCTTACTTATTCAACACCTTACCTTGAAGTACTTGATTATTTTTTTATTCGTGATGATCTTGATGTTAAAACACTTGATGATTTAAAGGGTAAACGAGTCGCCATTCCACAAAGTTATGCACAGATAGGGTTAATCAAAAAACACTTCCCAGAAATACAAATTATCCTGGTTGACACGTTTGGCAATGCCATTGATGCTGTCTTAGAAAATCGTGCCGATATGCTATATGACACATATGGTGCTCTTATCTACACATTGGAAAAAGAAGGCATCAACACGATTATTCCGTTTAAATCCACACGCAAAATAGGCAAGAACCCAGTACATATCGCCACCCGCAAAGACATGCCAGAATTAGCCAGTATTATTCAAAAAGGGCTCAATGCCATCACTCCGAAAGAAAAAAGGGGTATTTATCAAAAGTGGCTGGGGAAAACGCCTGCTTACGGTGAGAAAATCATGCCACTGACCCCACAGGAGCAAGAGTGGGTCAGCACTCATTCTGTTATTCGCTATGGGGCAGAAAAAGACTGGGGACCCTATGATTTTGTTAATGAGCAGGGTAAACATACAGGACTAACATACGACTACCTACAGCTTATCAGTCAATATAGTGGCATTAAATTTCAACCCGTTATCGACAACTGGGATAATTTACTAGACAAAATGAGGCACCAAAATATTGATTTGTTACCAGCTATCTATTTTTCTGCTGCTCGCGACAAATATCTGAAATTTACTCAACCCTATTTATCAATTCTTGATTATTTTTTTATTCACGAAGATATCGCAGCAGAAACTCTCAATGACCTTAACGGTAAAATAGTGGCTATCCCAAGAGGTTATGAGCACTTAAACACCCTCCAGCAACACTATCCAGATTTAGTACTCTTGCAAACGGATAGTCTAATGACGGCTATTCAGAACGTTATCGAAAGAAAAGCAGATATATTACTGGGATCTTATGCTGTTGTTAGCCACCAATTAAAAAAAAATGGCATCTCGACCATCCGCCCCTTCAAAACCTTGAGGAGCGAGACAAAAATGAAATTGCATATGGCCGTTCAGCAAGACCAGGATATATTCGCAAATATTTTGAATAAAGCTCTCTCCTCTCTCTCTGAACCTGAGAAAAAAAGCATTCATAGCAAATGGCTAAATTATCAACGTGTTAATGACTTAAATCACATTAACCTGAGTCCATCAGAACAAAAATGGTTAACTGATCACCCTGTAATACGGTTTACTGGCAATCCAGACTGGCTCCCCTACGAAGCATTTGATGATCAGGAGAAATATATTGGTATTGTGGCAGAACACCTAAAGTTAATAGAAATGAAACTAGGTATTTCTGTACAAATAATACCCGTTAACACATGGTCAGAAGCCATCACTAAGGTTAAACAAGGAGAAATAGACGTACTTTCCGAAACCCGGGATTCAAATCTACAATCTCATTTAAACTTCACACAGGCTTATATTTCTAGTCCTATCATTATCGTCATGAAAAATGACCAATATTATGTTGATAATATTAAGCAGATAGAAGAAAAAAAAATCGCACTGATCAAGGACTATGGTTATACACCTAAAATCATCAAAAAATACCCTGATATTCATTTTTTAAATGTTTCTACTATCCAGAATGGTCTCACAGCTGTCTCTACTGGCAAGATAGATGCCCTGATAGCCACTTTGGCTCAAGCAAGTTACCATATATCCGAACTCGGCATCAACAACGTCCGTATAGTAGGCAAAACTGAATTTACGACTCAGTTGGCCTTTGGTATACGTCAAGAATACAAACCCTTGATTGCATTATTTAATCGTGCCTTAAATTCAATTAGCCAAAACGAAAAACAACACATACATAGTAAATGGGGTGAGCCTAAATATGCTGCAAAAATTGACTACCTTCTGTTCACTAAAATAGCGGGAGTGGT
Organism: uncultured Methylomonas sp.; assembly: GCA_964481455.1. Classification (GTDB taxonomy): domain Bacteria; phylum Pseudomonadota; class Gammaproteobacteria; order Methylococcales; family Methylomonadaceae; genus Methyloprofundus. The sequence goes on from CAYZUM010000003.1 coordinate 24,358, forward strand.
GCTATTATTATTTGCCATCTTTGTCTACTGGAATCGAAAACTAGCTAAAGAGGTAACACTAAGGAAAACACTTGAGTCGCAAACACAAGCACTGATAGACAATATACCTTTACAAATACTGGTAACCACTCTTGATGGTCACTTGCTCACTGCAAATCATAAAGCATTAAATGACTATGAAATTCAGAAAGATGAAATGTCTAATATTAACGTAACTGATTATTATCACAATATTAGTGAGCGTGAGGCCGTCTTCCAAGAACTGAGAAAACATGGACATGTTGAGCAAAAAATCATCCAGTATATACAACCAAATGGCTCACTAAGATCCATGATGATCTCTATTATGCCTATCAACTATCAACAGCAAAGCGCCTTAGTGACCATTGCTGTTGATATGACAGAACGCCTTGAAATGGAAGCCGCCTGTAACAAGGCCAAAGAAGCAGCGGAAGTAGCCAACCGCGCAAAATCAGAATTTCTTGCGAACATGAGTCATGAAATACGGACGCCTATGAACGCCATTATTGGCTTTGCCGAACTATTAAACGAGCAGATTGAAGAGCCTAAACTTAAATCGTTCACTAAAACTATTCAGTCTGCAGGTAACAATTTACTCGCTTTAATCAACGATATTCTAGATTTATCCAAAATTGAGGCAGGGAAATTGCATATCGTTAAAACCGCCTGCAACCCACATGATATATTTTCAGACTTAAAAGATATATTCAACATAAAGATGCGCGAGAAAAATATTGATTTTATATTCGATATTGATTCGGCCATTCCCAATAGTTTACAACTAGATGCAACACGGTTACGACAAGTACTCTTTAATTTAGTGGGTAATGCTGTTAAATTTACTGAACAAGGCTCCATTAAACTAAAAGTTCATAGTTTAAATGAAAATGAAATTCTAAGTAAACTGGACTTGTTAATAGAAGTTGAAGATACCGGGATTGGTATTTCCAAAGATCAACAGCAACTTGTTTTTCAGAATTTTGAACAGTCCAGTGGACAGGATGTCAGAAAATATGGCGGCACCGGCCTAGGGCTATCCATTAGCAAGCGCTTAGTGGAGTTAATGGGCGGACAAATCCTGTTATTCAGTGAACTCGGACAGGGGGCAACTTTTAGCATTAAACTGACCGATATTGATATTGCATCACTTGCAGCAGAAGAAGCCTCGCAAAACCCTCAATTAAAGACTCTTGATCATTTTCTGCCTGCAAACATCTTAATTGTAGACGATATAAAAGATAATCGAGACTTGTTACAAGCCATTTTTGCAGGGACCAGACTACATGCAGAAGTAGCCAAAAATGGTTTAGAAGCTGTTAAGCTGTGTAGACAGCAATCATTCGACCTGATCTTGATGGATATTCATATACCGATAATGGATGGTTATCAGGCGACAGCAGACATTAAATCATTTACGACGACACCTATTCTTGCACTCACCGCCTCTGTGATGAAAGATGAATTTGAACGAGTAAAAAGTGAACATTTTGCAGGCTATCTTAGAAAACCCATGTTAAAAGCAGACTTAATTGGTGAATTATCAAGATTTCTCCCAGTTCAAGAAAGACTCGAGCACCAAAATACTGAAAAACTTCATTCTTTAACCTTTTCTGACAAAAAGCACCTGCCAGCAGCTCTAGAGAGTCTAAGAAAAATTTCTGAACAGTATAAGTCGATCTGCAAAAACAATAATATTTCAGAAATTAGAAATTTCAGCAAATTACTTCTATCAGTTACAAAAGAACACCCCGCTTCGATCATTCAGGACTATGCAGAACAACTAAAAAAAGCGACCGATAGCTTTGATATTGCGACTATTAAGCAATCTTTGAATGCTTATCCAGACTTATTAACTCAACTCGAACAAGCAAACCCATGAAGAAATAATAGATGAAATGAAAACTAAGAATTGCACATAATTTAATTTAAGACGGTACATTGGATAGGAGTGAAAGAGCTTTAGCTGTTTCCGAAACAACAATAGCTAAGGCCATTGCACTCCAGCCAAAGTGTAAACTGATTAATAAAGCATTACCACACTAAGCACGGCGAAACTATTCTAATTATAACTCTTTGATATTTAATATGGATTGCGAGTTAATTCATTGTTAACCAATTAAATTAAAATAAGTATTTTTTGTCAAGTGACAAATATATTGAATAAGGTATTAAGCCTACTGTTTTATAATGAAAAAAGCTGGAGAACCGTTCCGCCGTGCCACAATAAGTACCTACCCTGCTAAAATTACTTTATTTTATTCATTTTTCGGCTACGCATTTAAGGCGGGATAGATTTTCACCATGAAGATAATGAAGGAAAATATTAAACCCTTCATTCTCTTCATGTCCTTCATGGTCATAAAAAAACTTCTCCTGAGCCTATATTCCTTGGTATCCCGTATTAAATTCATAGCCCATTTTTCATATGACAAATAAAGGCCCTCTTTCGGATTTTATTTGGAAAATTACATCAATGTATATGCACCTCACGCATCTTATTTTGATCACTTCTTTTCAGAGTATAAGCTTCCTTATCACCTTTCATCGGTGTTCCATCAGAGTGAAGCACGATAAGTGTTGCGTCATTTTTAATTTGATATTTTCGTATACTTTCATCCTTCCGGGATACTAAAGTAACCGTGCGAGATTTATCATCCCACGTATATTTCCCCTTCTCATAATACTCTCTGGTGGAAGCCATTGCATGCTGTGTTACTATCAGGTAATTTTGTTTGTTTTTTAAGGACAGAGTTGTTTTTATACCGGCACAATCTTTACAGGGGAGGTAGCCATAATAAACACCACGAAATTTTTGGCTACTGTCTACTGGTTTTACATGTTTCGCATGACCCTCTTTCATTCGCATCATTTCACGTGCTTTTTGAACCTCTGCCATGCTTTGCTTGTCCGATTGAGCCATAGCCGGATGAAACGAAATGAGATAAGCACTCAGTAATGTCAAAGTCAGCTTTTTATTTAAAGATATTTTAAATGCTTTCATTATATTATTACTTGATAAGGAAACGAGTTATTGGGTTTGGGTTTGTAATTGATTGAGTCCAGTAACCACGGCTACCACGGCTACCAACTTAAGACGGGACAGAGCATCTTGCATAACAATGTAGGGTGGGCAGTTTTTTTGCCCACTCTCAAGGTTGAGCCTCGATGGGCAGAAAAGATTGCCCACCCTACAAGTATAGGGTGTCCCGTCTTAAGTTGGTAGCCGTAACCACGAAGTATACATTATTATAAGATCATTAATCGTCTAAAACCATCAACCATTACTGATCAATCCCCAGCAGATCCGTAACTGAGAAATGTTCACCCGCCATAAACTGGTAGCTGAAATATCGTGCCCAACTACTCTTTAATATTCAAAGCATGCAACTTTCGATATAAATGTGTACGCTCCACGCCAACAGCAGTGGCTAATTTCGCCACATTGCCTTCATTCTTCTCAAAATGATACTCTAAATAAGCTTTTTCAAACTGCTCTCTTGCTTCTTTCAGTGATAGCTGGAAAAAATCAGGTGTACTGTTATTTTGTACTTCCTCTGCACTGCTCAATACCGTATGTAAAGCAGACTTGACTTCAGCCAACTCAATATCATCACCAGCGCCTAATATCATTAGCCGTTGCACCAGATTTTTTAACTCACGTACATTTCCAGACCAAACATAGTTTCTTAAAAAATTTTGTGCTGACATAGAAAATTTTCTAAAGGCCAATTTCTCATGCTGAACAAAATAATCCACGTAAAAATGCAAAAGAGCGGGCACATCCTCACTATGATCACGTAGTGGTATAACGTCCATCGTCACTTCGTTGAGTAAATAATATAAGTCTTGGCGAAAACGGCCTTCTTTCACTTCATTTTCTAATAACACTCGCGTCGCAATGATGACCCGTACATCGACATGTATTTGCTCTGTGCCACCGACACGCAAAAAAGAGCGAGACTCTAAAGCACTGAGCAACTTTTGTTGTATCTGAGGCTCCATCCCTGCTATTTCGGCTAAAAACAAGACACCACCATGCGCACGCTCTAGCAATCCAGGAAAAATCCCCCCGTCAACTTCTGTTCCAAAAAATTCAACCGCTACATTTTCAGCTGCAATACTGCCTACTGCAACATCTATAAAAGGCCCTTGTTTACGCCCACTATGCTCATGCAAAAATCGCGCATATAATTCCTTACCTACTCCACTTTCACCCACAAACATGACTTTGGTGTCATGCTGAGCAAGGCGCTTTAATTGTTCTTTAATCCTTTCTGCAAAAGCACTGCGACCGACTGGCTCATTGAGTTCTGCCAGCTGCTGCTTTAATCCGGCATTTTCACGTTGCAACATATGTGCGTCAACAGCACGTTCGGCAACCAGCAACAAACGTGCTAAAGATAAAGGTTTTTCAAGAAAATCATATGCCCCTAGCTTAGTCGCTTCCACTGCTGTTTCTATCGTTCCATGCCCTGACATCATCACCACGGGGGAAATAAAGCATTCATCTTCACGCCACTCTTTCAATAGCGTAATACCATCCGTATCAGGCATCCAAATGTCTAATAGAATCAAGTCCGGCTGATGATATTTTTGCATTTGCCTTGCTTCTTCTGCATTACCGGCCATATTGACAATATAACCTTCATCCTGAAGAATTTCTTGTACTAATTGACGAATATCTGGTTCATCATCTACCACTAAAATATTTGCTTTGTACCCACTCATTACGACCCTTATCGACTACTATTCATGTTTCACTGGAAATTGCATCATAAAACCAGCCCCTAATTTATATTGATTATCGAGCACAATCGTTCCGCCATGTTCTTCGATAACCCTCTTTACGATAGCCAAACCTAATCCTGTCCCTTTTTGCTTATTGGTAACATAGGGCTCAAAAATATCTTTGGCTGTATTTACATCTATACCACAACCTGTGTCGTAAATAGCCAGCTGCACAACGGACACGTTATTTTTCAACATTCCCTGAATGTTCACACTAATAGTTCCTTTTCCCCCCATCGCTTCCAAAGAATTTTTAAAAACATTATGCAATACCTGACGAATACTGACCGCATCCGCTTTGATAAAAGGCACATTATCAGCGGCTTGCAATTCAATCTGAATATTGGGATCAGCACTGTATAAAACAATAATCTCTTTGACTAAGGCGAGTAAATCCAGATTTTCTCTTTGTTGGCGAACCGGTCTAGCATATTCTGCAAAATCATCAACCATTCGCTTCATCGCTTCTACTTGCTGCACAATTGTTTGTGTAGACCGACTTAACATCTGCGCATCACTTTCTTGCAGCCGGGATGATAATTTATGTTGCAACCTTTCCGCAGATAGCTGTATAGGTGTTAGCGGATTTTTGATTTCATGTGCCAAACGCCTTGCGACCTCTGACCAGGCCGCATTTTTTTGTGCCTGAATCATATCCGTTATATCATCAAAAACCAAGACTGCTCCTATGTAGCCTCCTTCTGTCGAAAAAAGCGGGGTTCCCTGACATAACAATTCCTTACGACCCTCAGGACCTTCTACAACAATATTTCTTTGCCAGATATCGAATGATGTTTCTAATAAGGGTTGCACTACCTTAACGAGACCCATTAATGAAGGATGATCCTCAGCTAATTGCAATAAACCTTGCCCATAATAGCGCATCACCTGAACATGAAAAATAATATTTGCCGCCTGATTTGCCGTACGTATATTTAATTTAGCATCAAAACTTAACACACCTGAAGTCAAGCTTGTCAGTAATGTCTCTAGATAGGCTCTCTGTCTTTCTATTTCCTGAGTACTTTTGCGTGTTTCATCCTGTGCACGAGAAATTTGGCGTACCATCTCATTAAAAGACTCCACCAGAAACCCCAGGTCATCATGGCGCTTGACGGGTAATAATCGCCCATAAAATCCGGCAGCAACCGATTGAGTGCCTCGCACTAAATCTCGTATAGGCGCGATAATTTCACGCACACTCATAAAAGCTGCGGAAATGGCAGCCAAAGAACTCATTAATAAAACCAGAGATAAAACCAGAGAAAAACTAAGCTTTAAGGAGTGGCGTAAATAGGTCATCTCCTGAAACCGCACATAAGCAAACTCAATCGAATCTGTTAGATCATTAATACGCTCAGGAACAGGATAAATCACCTGTAAATAATGCATATTTCTCGCTTTAATAGCCACCAGTGTCTGTACCACAAGCTGACCATCTACCGAAGCAAGGCTGACATAATCTTCACTTTGCTGGACTTGTAAAAACAACGATGTAACAGGTAAACTGGGGAGAATATCACTTGGCATTAAGCCACTAAAGGCGATGGTTTTTCCAGTTTTAGAGAGTAAGGCCACCTCATTCGCACCAACAATTTCACGTATATTCTCTAACTCAAGACTAATTTCCGCTACCCGCTTATTATTCAGTGTTTCAAGAAGACGCTTTGATTGCTTTAAATTCCCGCGCATCCGTTGCTCTAAAGAAACCTGACTTAATTCCAGAGCATCTTCCATCGCACCATCGATTTCAACATTGAACCAGCTATCTATACTTTGGTGTAAAAAAGTCATGGAAAAATAGAAGACCGTTCCAGCTGGCACGAGAGATAAAACGATGAATAACAAAACCATACGCGTTGTTAATCGTGAACCTGCTTCGCGTTTTCTCAAACGACCTACTAGTGAAACAATATTGATACTGACCAGTAGCAGCAAGATAACCAAGCCAACTCCATTACCCAAAAGTAACAAAGTATAGTTATCACTCAGCTGTGAGGTATCCTGAATCGCCGAACTCAATAATTGCAATGATAATACAATGACGCTTAGCAATAAAAAACCAGAAAAGCCAAAAGGAATTTTTTTTATTCGCACCACTGCCTCTCATCTGCTGATAAATCCCATTGTTTATTAAAATACGCGATGGGGCGTAAGGGAGCAGGTAACATTTCCCTATCAAACGTTACATTGAGCACACCCATAATACATTGCTCTGGATTATAAGCTTGTAAAGGCATCTCGGCATACTCAATATGGCGCATATAGGTCAAGGCTTCAGTGAGACTGGAAAAACGCAAAAACACCTGAGCATGTTCGTCTTTCAAGCGATAGTTATTCAGTAAAGTGTAATATGCCAGGCTATAACGGTTTGACTGTGCCAGCAGAGTTTTATACCACAGACCAGCCCACTGTTTTTGCTGCAACACAATGGAAACATCCCAGTATAAGGCAATGCCACTATGCAGTGCTTCTTTTGCGGTAGCACTTAACTGAAAATCCAGGCCAGCAATCAGTTTTGCCCTATCTTGCGTCAAAATCAGTTTAACCTCTTCAATTTTGACAAAACTATCTGCTGCATAACACTGGTTACTCAAATGGAGCATAAGAACCAGTCCACAGGTGAACGCTTTATTTTTTCTGTAAGCGCGCATAATAAAACCCATCCATCTCTAGCTCTCCCGTTAACACCTGCCGCCCAAAGGGGCGCTCAATACCCCATTCAGCTTGAATCGGTATCTCTTGTGCATCACTATATTCGCTCAGAAAGTGTTTAATCTGAGTTTCATTTTCCTGTTTTAAAATAGAGCACGTCGCATAAAGCAATATTCCACCCGGCGCTAATAATTGCCAACATGCACGTAAAATTTGTTGCTGCAAAGTCTGTAACTGAGCAATATCCTCCGCACGGCGTAATAACTTGATATCAGGATGCCGCCTTACAACCCCTAAAGCCGAGCAAGGCGCATCCAGTAGAATCCGTTCAAATAATACACCATCCCACCAGACATCAGGCTGAGTTGCATCTGCTACCAATAATTCGGCATCAAGCTTTAAACGCTCCAGATTTTGCTTTACTCTTGCCAGGCGTTGAGTCACTATATCCACTGCCAGCAAGCATTTTAAGTCTGGCTGACATTCTAAAATATGCGCCGTTTTCCCACCTGGTGCCGCACACACATCCAGCACGCGCTGACCGGGCTGAACTTGTAACAATGGCGCTGCCAATTGTGCAGCTGCATCTTGCACTGACACCCAGCCTTCAGCAAAGTGCGGCAATTTATCGACCATTACCGGGTCTGATAAAATAATGGCCTGTTCCGAACTATCTAATGCGTTGGCCTCTATCTGCTCCTCTGCCAACAAAAGCAAATACTCGTCTCGCTGACAAAATCGTGAATTAACGCGTAAGGTCATCGGAGGCGTTTGATTATTGGCAAAGAAAATAGATTTCGCCTGCTCTCCCCAATCCGCTTTTATCGCTTTTATCATCCAGTCTGGATGTGCATAGGCAACATGCTTATCCGCCAGTGCTTCGAGTTGCTCTTGTTCTCGCAAATAACGTCTTAGCAGGGCATTTAATAAGGATTTAGCCCACTGTTTTTTCTTCATCACCGCCACCGTCTCAGAAACAGCCGCATGATCTTTAACACGCATATATTTTAGCTGATACAATCCCAACAGAGCCAATGCTTTAATTTGCGCATCCTTAGCCTTAATCGGTTTATTGACGAGCTGGTTTAGAATAAATTCAAGCCGGTAATACTGCCGTACCGTTCCATAGCATAAAGCCTGAATAAAAGCTTTTTCCTGATGATCTTCTACTTGCTCCCACGCCTCTTCAAGTGCCACAGTCAGAGACCTTCCTGCCAGCACTTTCACTAAAACATTTGCTGCAATTAATCGAGAGTTCAATTGTTATTTTCCTGTCATTACTTTTTTGAGTACGTAGGCTGGGTTAGATTATCAAGTGTAGTGCAGATAACGTAACCCGGCAAATCCCCGCTTAAGAACGGGAATAAAATAACGTGTGCATTTGACGCAGGATTTTTGTTTGTCTTCGAGGCGCGGAAACAGGCGCATAGCGAGTGACGTAACTGTTTCCGCACCAAAGAAGACGGACAAAAAAACAAGTCAAATGCACACGTTATATTGTCACATTCCTTAACTCTGGACAAACATGTCATGCGCCTTATTCCAATAAATTCCTGGATTAGCTTATTTCGCTTCGTGAAACAAGCTAACCCAGTCGTAACCCAGCGACCTTATGTGCATTTAAAAAATCAGAGACCAGCATACGTTTTTTTCCAGGCATCTGAATTTCCAGTAAACGTAACACGCCCTCACCAGTTACCACATCAATATGTTTAGGATCGTCAAGAATCGTACCCGCCGCTGTATTACTATCACCAACAATAGCCTTTGCCTGCCAGACACGCATCACCTTATTGTCTAATGTAGTCTGAGCAACTGGCCAGGCATTTAACCCACGCACCTGTCGTGTTAGATCATCTGCGGACCGTGTCCAATCCAATTCAGATTCACTTTTATCAAGTTTATGCGCATAGGTCACTAATGCTTCATCCTGTTTTTCAGGGTGTAATTGATTTTCCTGCATCAATTCTAGTGTTTTTCGCAAACCCTCAGCGCCCATAACCATCATACGATCATGTAACTGCGTCGCTGTCTCATGTTCGCCAATGGCACAAACAGTTTTATGCAACATATCTCCCGCATCGAGTTGTTTAACAACGTTCATAATCGTCACACCCGTTTCTCTATCCCCCGCCATAATCGCTCTATTAATCGGAGCAGCACCACGCCAGCGTGGTAATAGGGAACCATGAATATTAATACAACCCAGTTTAGGACTATCCAGCACTGTCTGACTTAAAATTAATCCATAGGCCACAACCACCATTAAGTCAGCATTCAAGGCTTTTAGCTGCATAATATCAACGTCTTCTTTCAAGTTAACGGGCTGAAAAACAGGAATACCAGCACTTAATGCCAGGCTCTTTACTGGCCCTGGCTGTAATTTTCGTCCCCGTCCTGCAGGTCTATCAGGCTGTGTGTAAACAGCAACAACCTCATGTTCAGAATCCAGTAACATCTGCAAAGCTGGCACTGCAAATTCGGGCGTTCCCGCAAAAATAATTTTCATACTCTTATTTATCTCGTTTATGCAGCTTTAACATTTTCTTTTTAATTCTCTGCCGTTTTAAAGGAGACAAATAATCAACAAATAACTTACCTAATAAATGATCCATTTCATGTTGAATACAGACCGCTAATAAACCATCAGCCTCCAATTCAAATGACTTTCCCTTCTTATCTAGCGCCCTTACTTTGATATTTTCAGAGCGCTTAACTGGCTCAAAAATACCCGGCACTGATAAGCAGCCTTCATCTGACTCTTCTTCACCAGACTGCTCAATTAACTCTGGATTAATCAGGCATATCGGGGTTTCTTTATCCTCACTGGTATCTAAAACAATAACCCGTTTATGTATATCCACCTGAGTTGCCGCCAACCCCACACCACTCTCTTCATACATGGTTTCAAACATATCATCGACCAAGCTCGCAATCGTTGCATCTACATCAGTAACATCTTTTGCTACCGTCCGTAATCGCGGATCAGGAAACTCAAGAATTGACAAAATACTCACTAAACTCTCCACACTTTATTATTTATGATGGGAATTCTATCTGAAATTGAGCAAAATCTAAACGACTATTGAAATTACTGGGATTACAGGTAAAGTTTACTGAATGTCGCTGTCGTGACACTTTGACAGGAACAAGCCTCTATAAGTACTCAGGCATTATTATTTTAACTAAAATTACGAGGGTAGAAATTTATCATTTTCAATAAAAATTCCTATTTTTTTGTAAAAATATATTCAAATTCTCAAAAATCATACTAAAAACTGGAGATTTTATCTTTTTTCAAAAAAGTTAAATCAATTTTGCATGAGTACTTAACACAAAATCCAGTAAGAAATGAGCACGAGCAATATAACTCACCGTTCGCTCATTTTGATTGCCAGCTTCTCAGATAGCTCATGGTA
>CAYZUM010000004.1:0-34618 GCA_964481455.1 uncultured Methylomonas sp.
CACAACGCAGAAGGCGAGCAAAAAGACACGTCAGAATGCACACGTTATTTGATTCCCATTCCTTAACACGTCGAACAATCTGTTTTTCAAAAATAGAAAAATGCACGATATTGTCATAGGGCTATTCATTAATAAAGTCGAATTTGGACGAGATATTCATGCCTAATAACAGATTTGACCCACCACCCTTTATTTATGTTATGCACGTTCCTTATTAAACTGTCATTCCTTAATGCTGATGGCCATGCCCATGTTCCTGAGCAATTCGCCTATAATCACAGCCATCGCACTCCATCATTTGAGTGGGCTTATCCTCGGCTATTGCGATAACGCGTTCATCAAGAGTGTTAAAGATTTCAGCTTCAAAGCCAAAATAATGACCAAGGCCAAAGTGGATATGTGGGTATTGTGCCTGCAGGCGTTCAAATTGCCTAGCGATGCGTTCGATAAGCGTACCCGTAAATAAGTAATACGGCAAAATACAAATCTGGGTCATACCCAGTTTCACTTGTCGTTGAACGGCGGTTTCCAGGCGCGGGAAAGTAATGCCAGTAAAGGCGATATCAACCAGTTCATGATGCGTTTCTTCCCACAGCCAACGCGCCATTTTAGCGACTTCGCCATTGGCAATTTTATCAGATGAGCCACGGCCTAAAAGAATGACGCCCGTCGTTTTAGGGTCGGGCACATCGAGTCCCGCCATAACTTTTTGCAGACTTTGTTTGATGATACTTAATATCCCGCCATTAGCACCTATATGAGCGGCATACATAAAGTCTACATCTGGATGACGTTTTCTAGCTTGAGTAAGATGCTCAGGAATTTCCATTTTTACATGCCCTGCTGCATTTAAAATTAAAGGCACAACAATCACTTTCTTAGATTTTTTTGCTGCTAAATCGAAACCCGCATCAAGTAGCACATCAGCAAACTCAATAAAGCACACCTCTATATGCCACTCAGGGTGTTGCGCGCGCCATTGATTGGCAAACTCATTAATTTCGATATTTCCTTGTTCTGCTCTTGAGCCATGGCCAACTAATAAAATGCTGTATTCCATTCTTAATCCTGTACTTTTATTGCTTTACGAAAACGATGACTAAACTGTGCATCATATAATTTGGATTTTTTGATCTCCTGCCAATGTCTTGCACCTAAAGCAGGGCTTACAATAATCATCGCCTGAGAATTAATTCCCGCCTGTTTACATAACGCTTTTACAGTCGCCAGAGTGCCGTGAATTATTTGTTGTTCATCGGGCCAGCTGGCCTTGTGGACTACCACTATTGGAGATTCATCCTGCCAGCCTGCGGCCAATAAGTCTTCGCGGACTTTTTTTAATAAGGTAATCGATAAGTATAAGCAAATTGTACAATGATGCTGTCCCAATTCGACTAGGGACTCACCTTCTGGCATGGGTGTTCTGCCTTCTACACGGCTAAAGATAACCGTCTGTGTGACTTCTGGTAAGGTCAGTGTTTCAATGGCAGCTGCTGCTGAGGCCATTGCTGAAGTGACACCAGGAACAACCGCTACTTCTATGCCTGCCTGATCCAAAGGTTGTACCATTTCAATTAACGCACCATATAAACCAGGGTCTCCCGTTTGTAGGCGAATCACGGTTGCATCGTGAGTAGATTGCTGGATTAACCAGTCCGTTATTTCCTCTAAAGTCAGTCCTTTAGAATCTTGAATGACGCAGTCTGGGTGTGCCCACTGCGTTGCAGCCTCTGAGACTAAAGAGCCTGCGTATAAAATTGCATCTGCCTGAGCAATCAGCTTTTGTGCTTTTAATGTGATAAGCTCAGGGTCACCTGGCCCTGCACCAACAAACCAGACTTTGGCCATTTATTTTAGCTTTCCTTTTTTTGGACTACATATTTAAGAAGGGATAGTTTTTCATGATAATAAATAATCTTCTCCTGCATCTATATTCCCCCTAGTGTTCTAGCTTAAACTAGTCACCCTTTTTTTATATTTTATATGAAAATGAGAAGTATTTTAAAGTGTGTTAGTTTACTATGTGAGCCGGAATTAATTTCTTTTAGACATAAAAAAAGGGAAGGTTGTAAAGCCTTCCCTTTTTAGGTAATTTTATAGGGTTTGTTTAGAAACCAAAACCTGCGTATACACCTGTTGTGAATCCTTCTGGATTAACACCATTTAATTGCCCGAAGACTAGATTATAACGGATATCAGCACCCACAAATATATTTCTCCAAAGTCTAACATCAGCACCTGCACCAAAATGCATACCTGGTTCTAATACTGTTACCCCGTCGGAAGGAGGGCTAATCACATGAATAGCCAAACCTACAGGAATAATCCAAGGTCTAAAACGGCTACCTTTCATAAATTTGATTTTAGGTGATGCTGTTAATGTGAACTGTCCGACTTTAACAGAGCCAGCTGTGGGAAGTGCACCGGGTGTGCCAAGACCTCCAGTAGCGGCCAAATCAACAAGTGTTACAAGCGGTTGTAAGGTTAACGCTGCATCATCAAACTCTTTGTATTCAAACATGATTTCGCCGATCACTTCGATGCTATCTTCTAGACCGAATAAATCATCACTTAAAACAAGATCTAAGCCTGCACCAGCATACCAGCCATCTTGTTTGCCATTTTGTTGAGATACCCCAGTAAAAGGGGTAAGGCCACCAGCAGTATCCGTTAAGATATCACCATAACGATTATCATTATTTCTAGCATAACCACCGCGGAAGAAGACCATATTACCGCCGCCTGTCGTTGCTCTGACCGCTTCCTGCTTCTCTAACTTAGCCATTCTTGCTTTCAAGTCAGATATTTCATCAGCACTTGCTTGTGGTGCAACTGCTAGACCCGCTACTGCTAAAAGTGCAGTTGCTGCACTTAGAGCCAATTTAGTTTTTTTAATCATAGTTCCCCCCCAAGGGATAATATCAATTATTATGTTACAACATTACAACATTCTTAGCACGGTAAAAATAATAGCAGTAAATTACAATCCTTTCAAGTCAAAAATTCATTTTTTTATTAAATCATCTTTCTTTATTTATCAGTGACTAACAATAATAAGGTAATAACTAACATAAATAAAGTGTATTTTTTGTCACTCTGTTGCAAATAAACAACTATCTTTTATGTATTTACTTACTTTATGTCATGTTTAAAGCTATCAAATGTATTCCTTGGATTTTTCCAAATGAGTGCGGGTTTGAAATAATATGAGCACAAGCAGGAGTCTGTTTCGTATCACTTAAACTAAGAAACTTACTTTAGGCAACTCGCAACACACCCACCCATCTTGCTAGTCTTTTTGTTCGTCTTCAGCGTTGTAGAAAAAGTTTCGTCGCCAGCTATGCGCCTATTTCTACTAATGGAAGACAAACAAAAATCCTGCGCAATATGGGGGGGTTATTTATTGCGCCTTACCTAAGAACTTCACTGCCACCACCAGCCATGCTGCCAAGTGCCTGCGGCAAACGGCATTCGCCTTTCTGATACCACCGAAGCTACGGACAAAAGGACGATTTCAAAGCATCAGCAATCTGGGGAAATGGGGTGAGCGAATTCTAAAAGTCCTTGGCGTCAAGGGACGTGCTAAAAAAGGTAGCGAACGGGAGAAGCTTCGCGAAGTCCTTCCCGATTTTTGACAGATGCGTGGCTTTATTGAACGGTTTGCGCTGACCTCTAAAGTGATTTCGGAGGTTTTGGAGATACTCAAAAACAACGGACTCAGCAAAGCGACTTACAAACAATGTTTCCAGCTATCAAAAACGCTACCCAGAAAATCACAGGTTAAAAAGCGCCTGCAGGATTGGCTTGCAAAGCATATTGAAATCCAGAAAGAAGTGAGCGAATTGCCACTGTTGGTGAGTAGCGACATGATTGAGTCTCTGTTCGGTAACGACAAGCATATTATCGAACGTCGTCCACAAGCGGATATGAACCGCTCGGTACTACTGATTCCTGCTCTCTGTGGCGACCGGAATGAGAGTGTGTTCAGCAGGCATTGAATGAAGCTTCACAGGCCGATCTGGAGGGGAGTGGGATAAGGAAAATATTCCTTATCCTATGCGGAGAAAACGTCAGAATTTCTTTGAAAATAAAATCCATAAAACAGGAAATAATATAACAGATAGAGTCAGCTCTTCGACAGGCTAGCATGAACCCGTTACTATGGCTAGCGCGTTGGAAACCACCGGAGTTGTGGTTCAGGGCATGTGTATAAAGGGGTAAGCTGAGAGCTTGAGAGGACTGTTAACGCCTCGTGATAACGAAAGCCGGACAATAAGGCAACCGGTATAGAAAAAGATCAGGCGTAACACGGCGATCTTCAGTCAAATGTTGTGAGTCGAGAGAAGTACAAACCCAAAAGAATACAAACGAGAGAAGAGTAGTGAATCTTAGCTGCCCGCAGTGCTACAGGTATAATATTTGCACTGCGAGTGAGCGCGATAGGAATCTTCAGCTTTTCTTAGGCAACAGACTCTTGATACTCTACTGAGAAATCTCCCATAGACTGAATGACTTCTTGTACATTGTCCTGATCATTCAGTTCAAAACTACTGACTCCCACCCGGTTTAGATAAAAAACCTGGTCACGCATAAAATCACCGCTGACACGAATATCACCGGTAAAGCCATAGCGACTGCGTAATAAACGTGCATGAGTATAAGCCCGCCCATCTGTAAAGACTGGAATAAAGAGCTCAATCAATTCAAAATGTGATAAATCAGCCACTAACTCTTCGATGATAATATCAGATTCAAGCCTTAAACCTAAGTGAGCGGACTTAGTGAGTCCATTCTTTTCTTGTTGCCAGCGGGCAACCGAAACAATATTGTAATCAGCCTTGAGCGACTCATTATCACTAACGTATGCCCAGTCATCTTGAATGACTTGTTTGTCTTTAATAAGTTGCATAGGTTTTTTCCTTAAATGGGCTGATACCAACACGCCTTACTGTTGTGAGAAATGACTCGTCTTCATTGATTCGCTGCTCAATATACACTTCAAGGAGTGTTTTGATAACGGGCGTAATATTTTCTTTACTGACAGCAGGTCCTAAGCGTTCCCCGATTGTGGCATCATTTTCTGAGGAGCCCCCTAAAGTGACCTGATACCACTCCACTCCTTTTTTATCAACACCGAGAATGCCAATATGACCGACACTTTGATGCGCACAACCATTCATGCAGCCAGAAATATTGATTTTTAAGTCACCTAAGTCGTGGACATAATCCATAGAGTCTAAGGCATCATTAATCTCTTGGGCAACGCCAATTGAGCCTGCATTGGCTAGTGAGCAATAATCCAGGCCTGGGCAACAGATCATATCGGTCGCCTTGCCAATATTAGGGGTTGCCAGTTTTAATGCATCCAGTTTTTGCCATAAAGCGTATAAATCTGACTGTTGTACATCCGCTAACACTAAATTTTGCCGATGCGTTGTGCGTACCATGCCAAAGCTATATTGATCTGCCAGGTCTGCAATGGTATCAAGCTGACTTTCTGTACAATCTCCGGGAGGGCAGTCAGGTGCTTTTAATGAAATATAAGCAGCACGATAGCCTGTTATTTTATGTTCAGCGGTATTGTGTTTAACCCAGATGGCAAAACCATTGTTATCGGCTAAGTACTCAGCATAACTTTTATCTTGTGCAGCATTTGCCAGGTAGGCCGGGGGAGAAAATTGCGCCTGTATATCAGCAATGCGCTCTGCATCAAGTTCTAACTTATCTTTAATTAAGCCCCATTCGGTCTCAATTTTTTTGGTGATTTCGGCTAGCCCTGTTTCTCTTACCAGGATTTTTATTCGTGCTTTATATTTGTTATCTCGGCGACCATATAGATTATAGACACGTAAAATAGCCTCCAGATAAGAAAGTAAATGTTTTTTCTCTAAAAAGGGTCTGACCACTTGACCAATGACAGGAGTACGGCCTAGGCCGCCGCCAACAAAAACTTCAAAGCCTATTTCGCCCTGGTCATTTTTAACCAGTTGGAGGCCGATATCATGGAATCGTATTGCAGCACGGTCAAGTTGCGCGCCACTGACTGCAATTTTGAATTTGCGCGGTAAATAAGCAAATTCAGGATGTAAGATTGTCCATTGACGAATAATTTCGCAATACGGGCGTGGGTCTTCTAGTTCATCAATTGCCACACCTGCCAGTTGGTCGGAGGTTGTATTTCTAAGGCAATTACCACTGGTCTGGATGGCATGCATTTGTACGCTGGCCAGTTCTTCTAAAATATCCGGCACTCTTTCCAGGGCGGGCCAGTTAAACTGAATATTTTGTCGTGTTGTAAAATGGCAAAAGCCTTTATCATAATCACGGGCTATGGATGCCAGCTTTCTCATTTGTTTACTGGATAATAATCCATAGGGGCCTGCAATGCGTAATAATGGTGCATGTGTTTGCACATACACACCATTCATTAAACGTAATGCACGGTATTTGTCTTCAGGAATTTCACCTTTTAAATAGCGCTCAGTTTGATCACGAAACTGAATGACGCGCTGATCTATGAGAGTTTGATCTTTATCGGTATATTGATACATATTTATGCGCTTATATAAGCGAATTGAATAGAGTTCTTAATCATATACTGATAGCCATTAAATGACAAAGTTTATTGGTTGATGCTATTATATATGGTTGAGTTTAAAAGATAATTACTTAAAAAAAATAATTTATTCATTGTAAAGCCTAGGGGGTTGTTTTGTTACGTTTATTTTTGATTTTTGCCGCACTGTTAAGTATGCCGCAATTAGTAATGGCTGAAGAGCAAATTGTTAACTTGGGACTGACAGGAACAGAGCGTGGTATTTATACCGTGCTGATTTTTATTATCGCCTATGGCTTCGTCATGGCAGAAGAGTTTACGGGTTTACGTAAATCTAAACCGGTCATTATTGCGGCGGCTGTTATTTGGGCTCACGCAGCTGTTTTAGCAGCAGAAGCAGGTGTTTCTACGGAGGCCTTGCATGAGGCTTTTGAGTTTAACCTGAAAGAATATGCGGCATTAATGCTATTCTTGCTGGTTGCGATGACTTATATCAATGCCATGGCGGAACGCAATGTGTTTGAAGCGCTACGCTCTTGGATGATTAGAAAAGAATTTGGTTATAAAAAATTATTCTGGATTACCGGGATTATTACTTTCTTTTTATCTGCCGTTGCCGATAACCTGACATCTGCTCTGTTAGTGGGTGCCGTTGTTTTAGCGGTGGGTAAAGATAATGAGAAATTTGTTGCTATCGGTTTTGTGAATATTGTTGTTGCCGCTAATGCGGGGGGAGCATTTAGTCCCTTTGGTGATATTACTACCTTAATGGTATGGCAAGCAGGCTATGCGGAATTTTTTGATTTCTTCGCATTATTTATTCCCTCAGTGGTTAACTATCTCGTTCCTGCTTTCTTTATGTATCTCGCGATACCTGATGAACAGCCTGTGGCGACAAATGAAGCTGCAGTGCAATTAAAACCAGGCGCAATTCAAGTTTGCGTATTGTTTGCATTAACCATTGTCACGGCCGTTAGCTTTAAGCAAGTGCTCCATTTACCCCCTTTTATGGGAATGATGGCGGGTCTTGGGGTGTTAATGGTTTATGGTTTTAGGCTTCAGGTATTATATAAATCTGGTAAACATGAAGATCATGATGAGTTCGACATCTTTGACAAAATACGTGATGCTGAGTGGGATACCCTCTTCTTCTTCTTTGGTGTAGTCTTTGCCGTCGGTGGACTAGGCTACATTGGTTATTTAGAATTGATTGCGGCGGGCATGTATGATGGCTTAGGTCAAACGCCAGCAAACATAATAGTGGGTTTTATTTCTGCCATAGTCGATAATATCCCGGTTATGTTTGCGGTACTTAGTATGAATCTGGATATGGATTTGTATCAATGGTTGTTAGTGACCTTAACTGCGGGTACAGGGGGGTCAATGTTATCAGTGGGGTCTGCTGCTGGAGTTGCGCTCATGGGTTCATCTAACCATAAATATACTTTTTTCAGTCATATGAAATGGACACCTGTGATTGCACTAGGTTATATCGCCAGTATTATCGTACATTATTTAGTTAATGGATAATGTCTGAGAAATCGGATTAACGTCTGATTGCAAGTTAATAGAGAGAGGGGGTGTCGAATTTAATATTTGTCTTCCCCTTTTTTATGTTTAGTATGTTTCTTGATTTGATTAAATCCGGCCTTAAACATAATGTGGGGCGGCGGAGCTCGTGCAAAAAAAACAGGGAGGGCAGCTTTTTTACCCACCTTATAAGGTTGAATTTTAGTCAGCAGAAAAGATTGCCCATTCTACAGGTCATAGCTCATCTCATCTTAAGTGTGTAGTACTGAGCAATACCTTCGCCAAATTGGAATTAATTTTCACCATGAAGGACATGAAGTTGTTTTCAATCAATGTGTTATATGATTATTGTAGAGGGCATTCTTATGATTGGTAACACTTTGTTTTTCTTCAAGTTCTTCATGACCTTCAGGGTGAGTTTTGTTTTTGGCGATAGTAATGACTGATAGATATATACTACGCGCATCCGTGGCCGTGCGAAGTATCAATACATGAGTTATTTAACTCCCATCCCACAATAAGTTTAAAGGACATCTCTTAAAGCCTGTTCCAGCGTTTTAAATTGAAATTCAAACCCTGCTTGTTCAATGAGGTCTGGTAAAACCCTCTGTCCTCCAATAAGTAGAGATGACATTTCACCTAAAAGTACTTTTAAAATAATAGCGGGTAATGGGATTAAAGCTGGCCTATGTAATACTTTTCCCAGAGTTTGGCTAAATTCGGCATTTGAGACCGGCTCCGGTGCAGTGGCATTAAAAATGCCATGTAATACATCGGATACTAGTAGTTTATCAATAATGGCAATAAGGTCAGCCCGATGTATCCAGGACATCCATTGCTGTCCTCCTGCTATTGGCCCACCTAAACCTAATTTAAAAGGTAATAACATGCGTTTAAGAAATCCGCCATTTTTACCAATAACCAATCCGGTGCGAATAATGCAGACCCTGACACCAAAATCTTCTGCTTCTTGTGCAGTGTCTTCCCATTTTGCACAGAGTTGATGTGCAAAGTCATCATCAGGGATAGATTGTTCATGCAGAATTGTAGAGCCTTTGTTTCCGTAATAACCTATTGCTGAGCCACTGATTAATACTTTAGGCTTTTCTTTTGCTCTCTTGATATAAGCAACTAGTTGATTAGTAGTGATAATTCGACTATCTACTAATGCCTGTTTTCTGGTGTCTGTCCATCGACTATCAGCGATACCTTCACCGGCAAGATTGATGATGGCATCAAATGAATCTGATTTTGTCAATTGGTCTATACTCTTAATAGCCTTAACAGATTGTCCACAACAGGATTGTACTTTATTGGGTTTACGACTTAAAACAGTGAGTTGATGATTTTTGTAGAGCAAAAGATGGCATAGTTTTTTTCCTATAAAACCCGTTCCACCTGTGATTAAAATTTTCATGGTATTCTCCAGCAAAGTCTTAAAAGTAATAGGAAATTTCTATTGGTCATTAGGCAGGTAAGGTTGAGAAAAATATTTTTTTTATTTTCTAACGACTGCTTTAGGCAACGCGCAATAAATAACACTCCATATTGCGCAGGATTATTGTTTGTCTTCAAAGTCTGCCCGTATTTGATGCGGGGACGTAGAAATAGGCGCATAGCAGGCTAGGCCATTATTTCTTCAACACAGAAGAGGGACAAAAAGATAAGCAAGATGGGGGGCGAGTTGCCTTAGGGTATCAGAAATGGTCTATATTCGATGAATGTAATTGTAATGGGTTTAACTTTAACAGCTATTGGGCAATGCGTAAACTTGCTTAGGTAACGCGCAATAAATAAACGCCCCATATTGCGCAGGATTTTTGTTTGTGTTCAAGACGTAGAAATAGGCGCATAATTGGCGACGAAACTGTTTCTACAACGCAGAAAACGAACAAAAAGACTAGCAAAATGGGGACGTTATTTGTTGCGAGTTACCTTAAATGACTTTAAGGTGTAATATTTCCATGTTTAATAAAGCAACGGAGAGATAATGAAAATAATAGCTTTTGCTGCAAGTAGTAGTAAAAAATCAATCAATAAACAATTAGTGACTTATGCTGCGAGCTTACTAGAGGGTGCTCAAGTTGAAGTGTTAGATTTAAATGATTATGAGTTGCCTTTATTTAGTGTGGATAAAGAGCAGGAGCTTGGGAGCCCACAATTAGCACAAAATTTTTTTGAAAAAATGGGTGAGAGTGACGCACTTATTATTTCATTTGCGGAGCATAATGGCTCTTATACTGTTGCGTACAAAAACCTTTTTGACTGGTGTTCGCGGATTAATCAGAAAATATTTCAGCATAAACCTGTTGTGTTGCTTTCCACCTCTCCTGGTGAGAGAGGAGCTGCAAAGGTATTGGCTACGGCAGTTAGCTCGGTACCCTATTTTAATGGGCTGCTTAAAGCCAGCTTATCTGTCCCTAGTTTTTATCAGAATTTTGATGTTGAAAGCGGAATAATCACTAATAATGAAATTAATGAGCAATTAAAGACTGTTATTAGCAGTCTCTCTGAGGGTGTTTAGAGAGGCTGCCAGAATTGTATGTGATAACTTATGGATTTCCGGGTGGGTGTGTCAAGTATTCGATGATTAACGATAAGTTAATCTATGTTCTCGCGTGAGCAAATATGACAAATAAAAACTTAGGGTGTATGGGTTTGCATAGTGCAATAATGAATAAACATATTTTGATAAATGGCTTAATCTTGTTGTATTTGTGCTTATTGAGTACGGCATGTGATGCTAAAAAACTCTATAAATTTCAGGATGAAAAAGGGCGCTGGTATTATACTGATAAAGCACCTTCTGCCAGAGTGAGTGAGGACATTAAGGTTGAGGTACGGCAGATTAGTGTGGAACCTAAACAGCGCGTTTGGTTAAAGCAGATCGGCAAAAAACGGCAGCCAGAATTTGTTGTTAGGAATGATTTTTTTGGCCCAATAGAAGTCGAAATTGCTTTGTCCCGGAATGAAAATGTGGAAGCAACTCCTAGATTGCCACGAAAGTTTGTTATTGCACCGGGTGTTTCGCAATCTTTGTTTGGTTTGGGGGCAATCAATGAATATCAAGGTTGGAGATATGCTCTTAATTTTCGTTACTCGCTAGGAGAGCCATCTGCTCGGCATGATATGCAGGCAGTTTATTATCCGCCTTTTGCAAGTGATAGAAAATTTCAAATTACACAGTCTTTTAACGGTCGGTTTTCACATACAGATGATCAAAATAAATATGCAGTTGATTTCTCTATGCCAGAAGGGGCAGAGATTCATGCGGCGAGAGCAGGAGTAGTGATGAGTCTGGAGAACGACTTTTTTAAAGGGGGGGTTAATAAGCAGGCGTATAAAGCGCGCGCTAACACTATAAGGATTTTACATGATGATGGTACTATGGCTGTTTATGCGCATTTACAGGTAGATCGAGCACAGGTTTATGAAGGAATGCAGGTTGAGGCAGGGCAGTTAATTGCTTATTCTGGGAATACTGGATTTAGTACGGGGCCGCACTTACACTTTTCTGTGCAAGTGAACCAAGGGATGCGATTAGTTGCTGTGCCTTTTATATTTAGTGATATTCAGGGCAAAGTAGCTGAACCAAAAGTGGGTCAATGGCTATCAGGGTTTGCTGTGGATTAGAGAGAGGATGTAACCGTTCAGCCCCCTAAACCACATGAATTACAGTGTGTTACAGACGGCCAAAATAGCATCATAAAGACCGAATTAATCGTAAGCCATTGATTGTTAGTGAAGGCCAATCAAAATAGATATTTTTGCCAAAAATAGCCAGATTATTTTTCAATTAATATCAGTTGGTTACAATGCAATAGGGGGTCTGAACGGTTACGAGAGGATTGTTTTTTCTCGTATCAGCTACAGAGTGAGTCTCTGACAGTATAGCTGGGTGCAATACAAAATAGTAACACTTGATGAGCGAGATGTTCATCCCATGACGTGTAAAACTCTGATCAATGTAGGTTGCGGGTGAGGGACGAACCCCAGCAAGGGGGAGCAAAATGTTGGGTGGTGTGCTCTATTGACTGTGCATAATGAGGAGAATATATAACTCATTGTTTAATAATAAAATAATTATTACGTTAACGAGTATTTCTTGATAGTAGCTTCTATTAACAGCTAATAGACGACACCACCAAATGTTGGGGTTTCGTACCTCACCCACAACCTACGCAGAGCTTGTGAATATTTGTCACTTTAATCAATCCACATATGATTACATTTTCTCATTTCTATCATCTTTTGAAACGAGGGAATACCCTGTCTCACAAGGGTTATATCTATGAAAATCTATCGTTATATATGTATCGTCAATACAATCACTTTTTTGTATTGCACCCTTTTCAGGCAGACAGGCCGCGAAAGCATGCTTAAAAAAATAAAATCATGTTTGCTCTGAATACCTTGACGCCTTGAAATCAGGGAACAAGCATTGCTTACTCGTTAATTAGTGGCTGGGTTATTATTTGTGATTTACCTTGGCCTTTAAAGTATGCATTAAAATTATTCCCTCCCCCAGACAGGTGGTTTGTTCATCTGGGTTATGTTACACTCGATGTTCCAGTTTTTGTAGTATGTTGATTTTATTATCTTTCTTTGATTTCGATGAAATTAAGATTACCTTTAAAATCAATGTATTAACTTTTATTGCAACAGAATCTAGGTGCCTTCAAGCCCAGTTATAGCTGAAAACTGGAACATCAAGTTATAGTATTATTTCTTGCTCTACTTCCTCGCCTTCACCCTGGTCATCTAGTTCGCGGTTAGTGACAGTTGAGATGCATTCCATATAGCTTTCGGAATAATTTCTATGTGCATCAGCCAGACCTCTAGCGGAACCAAAACTTTCGCGCAACTCTGTTAAGACTTCTTCTGGCTTTTCTGATGTTTTCAGTGCGATCATTCTAGTGTAACCCTTATAAGCCGCCTTACGTCTCGGTTCAAAAGGAGCAATTCCTGGCATTTTTTTTGAGGATAAATCAACAATGCAATCGGTGACTGTTTCGGGGTCAAGTCGGTAAGACTGGATATCTGAGTCTTGACTGATTACCTCAAATACAGTTTTCTTGTATTCATCTTTTTCGCTACAAGCACTTAGGGCGATTGCTGAAAGGCTAATAATTAATATTTTTTTCATTATAGTTGTGTTTAAATCGTGTTATTTGATGTTTCTATTTCTTGCATGGCTACTTTAACCCAT
This sequence comes from uncultured Methylomonas sp., assembly GCA_964481455.1. Taxonomy (GTDB): domain Bacteria; phylum Pseudomonadota; class Gammaproteobacteria; order Methylococcales; family Methylomonadaceae; genus Methyloprofundus. The sequence continues at coordinate 13,296 of CAYZUM010000004.1, forward strand.
GTTTCCGCTTCAGCATTTATATCTCTGCTTTTTCGGTTTTCAACAGCAATCGCCGTGCCAATTTTTACCTGAATAACCCCGGGATATTTTAAAAAGCTATTGCGCGGCCAGAATTCGCCAGCGTTATGGGCAATGGGGATGATTGGGTAGCCTGTGCGCTGTGCAAGTAAACTACCACTTGCACTGAATTTTCCATGTTCACCAGGCGAGGTTCTTGTGCCCTCAGGGTACATGATGACCCAATAGCCCTCCTGTAGCCGTTTTGCACCTTGTTTTAATAGTTGAGCTAAGGCTTCTTTCGGGGTGGCGCGGTTGATAGCAATAGGTTTTAAGGTGGTCATCGCCCAGCCCCAAAACGGTATCCACAGTAAGGATTTTTTTAACAAGATGCTTGCAGGCGGGAGGTTTGCAACGAGAAAGATAGTTTCCCATGCCGACTGGTGTTTACATAATACGATAGCATTTTTCTCTAGAGTTATATTTTCTATGCCTGAAACAGAATAGCTAATACCGCATATTTTATCAGCTAAAATGAGGGTGCAAGATGCCCAGAACTCCGCAATTTTATAGCGTAGAGGTCTGGTAAACGGAGCTATAATGAGTAATGTTAAGGATATTATAAGGGTGAGAGTGAGCACAGAAGCAAATAAAAGACTTGCTCGCAGATAAAGTATGAAGTGGTTACCTTGATAGGATATATTCTGCTGCGGCATATAAATTCTCGAAAATAGGAATGTTTAAATCAGGGTGGGCGACTAAAGTTTTTTCGCCATTTCCCGTTTTGACTAAGAGTGGTTTTGCACCTGCGGCAAAGCCTGCTTCAATATCACGCAATGAATCACCAATAAAGAAAATATTATCTAATGCGACACCTGTATCGAGACTAAATTGATACAACATGCCTGGCTTGGGTTTTCTACATTGACAGTCTGTATCTGGCAAGTGAGAGCAGTAATAAATATGACTGATTTTTCCACCGACTGCTTCTGTCATGCGTGTCATTTTTAGATGCATTTCTGTTAAAGTTGCATCGCTATATAAGCCGCGCCCTACACCGGACTGGTTGGTAATAATAACAACCTGATAGCCATGGTTATTTAAGAGTGCAATTGCTTCAAGGCTTTTATCAATTGGGATCCATTCAGCGGGTGATTTGATAAAATTACCCGCATCGTGATTTATGACGCCATCACGATCCAGTAATACGTATTTATTAGCGTCAATCATTAGTTCTGCAGTTTGGAGATATCGGCTATCTGTAAAAATAATTTTGCTAGTTTAGTGAGTAATGCCAGCCGGTGTGCGCGTAATTCCAAGTCATCACACATGACCATGACATCATCAAAAAATGTATCAACATCTTCACGTAAGCTTGCCAGGCGGTTTAATGCGGCCTGATAATCTGCTTTTTCCAATAATGGCTTAACATCAATTTCCGCTTGTTCTGCAGAGGCCAGTAGCGTGATTTCAGCTGGCTCAACTAATGGCCCAATCGTTTCGGCTACTTGATGATTGGATTTTTTCAGAATATTGGCAATCCGCTTATTAGCAGCCGCTAAGCTATCAGCTTCTTGCAGTGTTCTAAAGTTTTGTACGGCCTGCAATCTACGGTGAAAATCATAAGGTTGTGCTGGTAAGATTGCAAAGACTGCGGCATATTCGTCTGCTGTAAAGCCATGGTCCAGAGAGTAGCCCTTTAAACGTTCATACACAAATGCTATCAGTAGCGTGCGTGTTTTTTCTAGATCAAATTCGTGTGTCAATTGCTGTAAAGAAAAATCAACGCACTCAAGCAAATTGATTTCCAGTTTATTTTCAATAATGGTTCTAAGTACTCCTAATGCTGAACGCCTTAGGGCATAAGGATCTTTGTCTCCACTGGGAATTAAATTTACACTGAATATTCCGGTCAATGTATCGATTTTTTCAGCTATCGACAATATTTGTCCTGTTTCACTGGTAGCAGTTGGGCTACCTGATTGCTTAGGGTAATACTGCTCTTCAATCGCCTGAGCAACTTCAGGGTTTTCGCCGTCGGCTAAGGCATAATAGTGCCCCATTAAGCCTTGTAAGCTGGCAAACTCTTCAACCATATTTGTGATCAGGTCAGTTTTTGCTAATTTTGCTGCGCGCGTCACTAGGTTGCTATCAAGTTGTAGGCTATTGGCAATATATTCAGCGAGATTTGCTACCCGTTGCGATTTATCTGCTAGGCTACCTAATTTTTTCTGGAAAACAATAGAATTTAATTGTTCGGTACGCTCTTCAAGACGTAATTTTCGATCCTGATTCCAGAAAAACTCTGCATCTGCCAGGCGTGGCATAATAACGCGTTCGTTACCCTGCTGAATAGACAGAGGGTTACTGCTTTCTATATTACTAAAGGTTATAAAATGAGCCAGTAAGTCACCCTTTGCATTTTTAACCGGAAAGTATTTCTGGTTAATTTGCATGGTCGTAATAAGGACTTCTGCAGGTAAAGCTAAATAACGGCTATCGAAATTACCGATGATGGGAACAGGGAATTCATTAAGTGCAGCAATTTCAGCTAAAAGATCTGCTTCGATATGAGCGATTCCACCTACTTGAGACGCCGCGGTATTGGCAGCATCACGAATGATTTGCATGCGCTGATGGAAGGAAGGAATCACTTTACCTTGTTCTAGCAGACAAGTTTCATAGGTTTCAGGTGAGCTGATCGTGATTGCCTCGGGTGCATGAAAGCGATGTCCATGAGTGATATTACTGCTGGTTAAACCTAGAATATCAGTTTCAACGATGGTCTTGCCATACATTAATACGGCCCAATGCACTGGACGAACAAATTCTGTATTCGATGTACCCCAACGCATGCGCTTGGCTATGGGTAAATGAGTAATGCTTTTGCGAATAATGTCGGGAATTAGGGTGGTGCTAAGTTGCCCAATAATTTCCTGAGTAAAACTAAGCCATTCACCTTTGTCGGTTTTTAAGCGGCTTAATTGTTCAACGGTTGTGCCGCAACTTTTAGCAAACCCTAGGCAGGCTTTCGATGGCTCACCCTCATCATTAAAAGCTGCTTGTACTGCCGGGCCACGTTTTTCAATGCTTTTATCCGCCTGGGAGCTTGCGAGATCTTTAATTAAGACCGCTAAACGGCGTGGTGTGGCATAGGCTATGCTTTCGCCAAAGCTTAAATCTGCGTGAGTTAATTCTTGCTGGATATTGTTTAGTAAGGCGGTGCTTAATTTATTCAATGAGACAGGGGGCAATTCTTCACAGCCCAATTCAAATAACAAGTGGTGTGCGTCACTCATACTGATGCCCCTGTTTCTTTTACCATTGGAAAACCAAGTGCTTCACGACGGGCATAATATGTTTCAGCAACGGCTTTAGACATGTTTCTGACTCTTAGAATATAGCGTTGACGCTCGGTAACAGAAATCGCATGACGGGCATCAAGCAAGTTAAATATATGCGATGCTTTTAGTACCATTTCATAGGCTGGTAATGCTAACCCATGCTCAATTAATTTGGCTGACTCTGTTTCGTAGGTATCAAAACAAGTGACCAAGAAGTCAACTTTGGCATGGTCAAAGTTATACTCTGACATTTCCACTTCATTCTGATGAAAAACATCACCGTAAGTGACAACGCCTTGCGAACCTTTTGACCAGACTAAATCATAAACACTTTTTACGCCTTGTATATACATAGCGATACGTTCAAGGCCATAGGTTAATTCACCTGTTACCGGTCGGCACTCTAATCCACCGACTTGTTGAAAATAAGTAAATTGTGATACTTCCATGCCATTTAGCCACACTTCCCAGCCGAGTCCCCATGCGCCTAAAGTGGGTGACTCCCAGTTGTCCTCGACAAAACGAACATCGTGTTCCAGCAGATCTAAACCAAGTTGACGTAATGAATTTAGGTAAAGTTCCTGAATGTCGTCAGGGGATGGCTTAAGAACTACCTGAAATTGATAGTAATGCTGTAAGCGGTTTGGATTTTTACCATAACGACCATCGGTAGGGCGACGAGAGGGTTGGACATAAGCCGCACTCCAAGGCTCTGGGCCAATTGCGCGCAAAAAGGTGGCGGGGTGAAATGTCCCTGCACCCACTTCTAGATCAAGCGGTTGTAAAAGAACACAGCCTTGCTCTGACCAGTAGTTTTGTAATGCAAGGATAAGGCCTTGAAAGGTAGATAAATCGTTATTTGAACTTGACACTGTATAGATGTTTTTTAAACGCGAAAAGTGTGTAATTATAGCTTAAAATAGTGTTGTTGACATGGCTAAGTGATAATTGTGTTATGAATTTGTTCGCAGAGAATAATCGTAATCCATAATGAGTGGGGAATGATCAGAAAATCGCTCATCTTTATAGATTGATGCCGATAATACTTTGTCGCGTAAATGCGCATTGATTATCTGGTAATCAATGCGCCACCCAACATTTTTAACCCATGCCTGACCGCGATTTGACCACCAGGTATATTGGTCTATCTCTTGATTGACAACTCTGAATGCGTCTACCCATGATTCTCGGTCAAATAATCGATCTAACCAGGCGCGCTCTTCAGGTAAAAAACCTGAGTTTTTTTGGTTGGCTTTCCAGTTTTTTAAATCAATTTCTTTGTGTGCTATATTCCAGTCACCGCAAATAATATAATCACGCCCGTTTGTTGCATACTTTTGTAATAAAGGCATAAACCGATCCATGACGCCGTATTTGAAAGCCTGCCGTTCTTCTTTAGAAGATCCCGATGGTAAGTATAAAGAAATGACACTGAGTTTTCCGAGTTGAATCTCTAAATAGCGGCCTTCGCTATCTATATCATCAAAGCCCATACCTACTATGATATTATCGGGCTGATGTCTGCTATAGACAGCCACTCCGCTATAACCTTTTTTTTCTGCGCTATGGTAGTAACAATGATATCCTATGGGTCTGAAAGCCTCGGCAGTGAGTTGCTCGGGTTGGGCTTTGGTTTCCTGTATGCAGATAACATCTGCCTCTTGGTGTGCTAGCCAGATAAAAAAACCTTTGCGCTCAGCAGCGCGAATTCCATTGGTGTTTATGGTAATAATACGCATATTTTTTGATTGAAACTTGCAGATGATAAAGGAAAGAAGTATTATACTCTGTTCAAAAATGTATGTTAGTCGATTTTTAGACGTGTAAAGGTCATTATGAAACCAGAAATTCACCCAGAATATAAACAAATAACTGTTACTTGCGGTTGTGGAAACGAGTTTGCTACAGGCTCAGTCTTAGGTAAAGATTTACATATTGAGGTATGTTCAGCTTGCCATCCTTTTTTTACAGGTAAGCAACGTGTAGTTGATACCGCAGGTCGCGTCGATAAGTTCCGTAAGCGTTACAGTAAATAGTTGTGAGATTAAGGGCATTGCTTAGTTAATATTATTAAGGAAAAACCATGGCACAAGAAACACTGACCATAAGAAATAACTTGACAGGAAAGGAAGCCGATTTTCTTTTGCTTAAGGGGACTGTTGGTACGCCCGTAGTTGATGTGAGCACTCTGAATAAGAAAATGGGGTTGTTTACCTATGACCCTGGTTTTATGTCTACGGCAAGTTGTAAGAGTGCAATCACCTATATTGACGGTGAAAAAGGTGTTTTGTTATATAGGGGCTACCCTATCGATCAATTGGCCGAAAAATGTTCCTTTCTTGAGGTTGCTTATTTATTGATGAATGGTGAGCTTGCCGATAAAGAAGAGCAGGCTCTATTTGAGCACGAGATTGGTCAGCATGCTATGTTACATGAAGCAATGCGAAGCTTCATTGATGGTTTTCATTATGATGCCCATCCTATGGCAATGATGGTGGGGATCGTGGGTTCACTCTCTGCTTTTTATCATAGTGAATTGAATATGGATGATCCTGAGCATCGTAGGATTTCTGCGATGCGGATGTTAGCAAAAATGCCTGTTATCGCGGCGGCTTGTTATCGTCATTCTATCGGTTTTCCTCATGTTTATCCGCGGGCAGATCTGAGTTATTGTGAAAATTTCCTTAATATGATGTTTTCCCTGCCCTCGCAGAAATATATTGATAAAGATAATTATATTGATCCTACTGCTGTCAAAGCGTTAAATTTATTGTTTATTCTGCATGCCGATCATGAGCAAAATGCAAGTACTTCAACAGTGCGGTTAGCAAGCAGTACGGGGGCAAATCCTTACGCCTGTATCGCAGCAGGAATTGGAGCACTTTGGGGGCCGGCTCATGGCGGTGCCAATGAGGCTGTTTTAAGTATGCTGGAAGAAATAGGGACGGTGGACAGAATTCCTGAATACATTGCTAAGGCAAAAGACAAGAATGACCCTTTTCGCTTAATGGGTTTTGGACACCGGGTTTATAAAAACTTTGACCCAAGAGCAACGATTATTCGCAAGGCCTGCCATGATGTTCTTGAAAGAACTTCTGCTAAGGATCCCTTGTTTGATTTAGCCTTGGCATTAGAAGAGTATGCCTTGCAAGATGAATATTTTGTAGAGAAAAAATTGTACCCTAATGTCGATTTTTATTCGGGAATTATCTACAAAGCTTTAAATATTCCTATTGATATGTTTACGGTGATGTTCACTATCGCACGGACATCTGGCTGGGTGTCTCATTGGCTAGAAATGATGGGGGAACCAGGGCAGCGGATAGGGCGGCCTCGGCAGGTCTATACAGGGAAAGATATACGAAATATATAGGTTCTGATAGATTTTACCTGACATAAAAAAGCAGTCATTATGACTGCTTTTTTATGTCAGGTATGATTTCGTTCGCGTGATGGATCAGCTGTGTCAGGAGCATGTGCGAAAGAATTTAAGCAACTTTGTTAAAGTTTGGCCTGTAGGTTCGACAATATGTTCGCTTCACAGGCATGTTAGGAAAACAGGCGCATAGCAGACTAGGTAATTGTTTTTCTAGCGCGGCGGTTGGAGTCAAAAGACTAACCAGACTCGGGTATTATTGAATTCTCGTTCCTAAGTCAGCATATTAAAGTTTAGGTTCAGAGAGGAGATTAATAGTGTTCTCGATGAAATGAAGTTTGGTATTTCCTCCGCCTTTCATGCTGAAAGCCTGTCCCACTTTAAAATAGAGATTCGGGTAATGATTGTTCGCCAGCACCAGGCAGGCTCTCGTTTGTTATATCGCTGATGAGTGAATCTGAAGGGGCGTACTGGGTTGGAATAAATTCGCTTCTGAAGTATTCCCAATGAGTCGTTGCTCCCTCTTGCTCTCTTGCTAATAGAGCTGTATCGGTATCTATAAGGACCCTATTGATACCCTCCGGTTTGAAAAGCTCTTGCTCTGATTTGTCCTTTAGTGCATAACGCATAAAGTCTATCCACATAGGTAGAGCTGTATTAGCCCCGTATTCTCCACGTCCCAAGCTTGTTGAGTCGTCTTGTCCTACCCAGGCGATACCGACAATATCATTTGTGTAGCCGTTGAACCAGGCGTCCTTTTGTTTATTTGTTGTGCCTGTTTTTCCTGCTAGGTCACTGCGTTGTAATGATTTGGCCTTGGTCGCTGTCCCCCTCTGAACAACATCTCGTAATAGTGTATTCATTAAGAAATTGACTTGTGAGGAGATAATTCGTGGGGCAGTATTATCCAGACACCTAGAACATGCATGTAATGGCTCTGCCTGGAATAAAATGTCACCTGTACTGGATTCAATGCGCTCAATAAAGAATGGATCAATTAAAAAGCCACCATTAGCAAAAGTAGCATACATACGAGCCATTTGTAAGGGTGATGCGTAGCCACTGCCAAGTGCTAAAGATAGTTTTTGTGGCAACTGTTCCTGTTTAAATCCAAAGCGCATTGCAGTTTCGGTAATGCCTGGAATGCCGATAGACCTTGCAAGGCGAACAGAAACTATATTGCGTGAATTACGTAGCGCTGTACGGAGACTGGTTGGGCCATAAAATTTATGGCTTGAGTTTTCTGGGCGCCATTCGTTTTCTTGCTCAGAATCACGCATATCAATGATGGGCGCGTCGTTGATGAGGCTAGCTGCGCTATAGCCATGTTCAAGTGCACTGGTATATATGATAGGTTTGAAACCGGATCCGGGCTGGCGTTTCGACTGGGTTGCGCGGTTATACTTATTGTTGAAGTAAGCATAACCTCCCGAGAGCGCTAAAATGGCTCCGTTTTTTGGCTCTAGTGCAACAAACGCGCTTTGTGCGAGTGGGGTTTGAGCCAGAATCCATGTCTCATTAGAGTGCCGAACGAGGATCGTATCATGTAAATCAATGATGTCTAAGAATGAATCAATAGTCTGAGTAGCAGATGTACCTTGTGGGTTCCAGGGGCTGTTTTTCCACAATAGTGTAATATTAGTACCATCTTTTAATCGAGCTGTAAGTTGTTTTTTGTCGATTTGTGTGACTTCTGCAGGATGCGTGTCGCCAATATTAATATGTGAACTCAGGGGGTGTTTTTGTGCTTTATTAACGCGATAGCCATGGCGCTCATCATAGTGGTGCAGGTTGGAGCGAAGCGCCGTTACAGCCGTGTTTTGCAGGCCGGATTGTATGGTTGTATATACTTTAAGGCCCGCAGTATACGCAATGGTCTTATCATAGCGATTGATGATTTCATTACGTACCATTTCTGCAATATAGGGTGCATAGAGATCCCTCTGGGTGATATAAGCACTCGCTGTAATGGGAGAAGGGTTGGCGAGGTTAAATTCTTGCTGGGAAATATGGCCTAAGGCTAACATACGCGCTAGTACATAGTTGCGACGAATTAAAGCGCGCTTAGGGTTAGAGATAGGGTTGTACTTTGAGGGGGCTTTTGGTAGACCTGCAATCATGCTCAACTCAGCTAAAGTTAACTGAGATAGGGGGCGATTATAGTAAATCTCGGAAGCGGCTACGACACCGTAAGAACGTTGTCCTAGATAAATTTTATTTAGGTATAGTTCCAGGATTTCATTTTTTGTATATTCTTGTTCAATCTGGAAGGAAAGTATAATTTCTTTAAGTTTGCGGGTATAGGTCTTTTCATTGCTTAGCAAAAAATTTCGTGCGACTTGCATGGTAATAGTGCTGCCGCCTTGTTTTTTCTTGCCCGTTAATACTAGCTGGATGACGGCCCTGGCCAGACCTTTAAAGTCAACACCATAATGAGAATAGAAGTTCGCATCTTCAGCGGAGACAAAAGCGTTTGTGAGTTGCCTGGGTATGTTTGCAATACTGATAGGGGTACGGATTTTTTCGCCGTATTGCTCAATAAGAAGGCCCTCTTGACTATAAACTGATAAGGGTTGGCTGTATTGGATATTGCGCAGTACTTTTATATCAGGTAGGTCAGAGCTAAAGTGTTGATAGACAAAAAAGGCTGCAACAATACTTAGGATAGAAAAAGCAAGGAACAGGGCGAAGGTCCATTTTATTATTCTCATAAATCACATGGTTTTTATAAACATCAATAGAGAGCCAGCTAGCTGAGTATTATACTGTGTATTATCAGTAAGGTAACACGCAATAAATAAACGACCCATATTGCGCAGGATTTTTGTTTATCTTCCATTAGTAGAAATAGGCGCATAGCAGGCTACGTCACTATTGCTACCACGCAGAAGACGGACAAAAAGACAAGCAAGATGGATGGGTGTGTGTTGCGAGTTGCCTAAGGTGTTGTTATAAAATCCATGAAAGGGAATGTATTCTTCACGCGGTCACGGGTGAGCAAGAATTAGAGTTGTTCTTGTGAATAAATAAAACGTGTTTAAAATCAATTTATTTAAAATAACGAATTTGTCTGAAAATCAGATAGAATGCAATTATATCCGATTTTTTCATAAATTAAAGTACACTTGAAGCATAACATACTGATTATTAATGTATATTCAAAAGAACAACTCTATTGTTATATCAGCAGATAATAGCTATGTTACTTGCGACAATGACTGAGTCCACTATGAGCTTGTTTTAATATTCTTAACCTAGAATAAAGGCGACCTCTTTAAGACGGGACACTTATTAATTTCAATGGTTTAGAGGTTTTTTGTTCTCGGCCTTTTCGAGGTAATGGAGGCTCTCTCATTTCATCAAGTAGCCACGAAAATAAATCTGGAAAATCAGTCTCAAATAAACGCATTACTGCAGTTGTTCCCTCCACCCGTTTGATACATAATATTTGGCTACCCACTTAAGACGGGACAGACCTTCTTGCATAACAATGTAGGGTGGGTAGTTTTTTTGCCCACCCTACAAGTATAGGGTGTTCCGTCTTAAGTGGGTAGCAAAATGTTATGTATCATATTGTTTTTAAAGTATCTTATTGGTCACTCTAAAAGGAAAAGAGTCCATTATTATTCAGCACTTTCTAACCCCGATCTTATGTTATTTCTGGATAACTATATTTTTCCATTTTTCTAAGTTAAGTCAGCCAATGAAATTAGAATAAACATCAACCCAGTGAATACACTAATATTAAGAGGTTTTAATAGTAAATTCGTATTTGAATCCGAATCGCTGAAGATAAATTAAATTCTAAATAAGTAATGCTTATATTTCAGAGTTATAGCTGTACTTTATAGGCATCAGGCATAGGGTTTTTGGAATGTAAGTATCAAAATATAAAAAGATGTCTATACTTCTTAATAGATTGGGATGTTATTGATTCAATTCGTACAATTACTCCCTAGTGTCGTCGTGAAAAATTAAAAGAGTTTCTACATGAAATGGTTCAATCGTAAGCATGATCATCTTGTTGGGATCGATATTAGTACAGCTGCAATTAAATTATTAGAATTAAGCAAATCTGGTGCAAGGTATAAAGTGGAAAGCTATGCAGTAGCTCCTTTGATCCAGGAGGCGGTGGTTGATAGTAATATTTCAAATACTGCGATGATAGCCGAAACTATTAAATTAGCTTTAAGGCAGTCAGGAGCCCGGGGACGGAATGCATGCGTAGCAATAGGGGGTTCGTCAGTCATGACAAAAATGATTAGCATGTCAGCAAATTTGTCAGAAGAAGAAATAGAAGAACAAATCATGCTTGAGGCTGACCAGTATATTCCTTACTCTTTAGATGAAGTTCGTCTGGATTTTGAAGTGCAGAGTGTTAATGAATCGAATCCTGAAATGGTGGATGTGTTGTTGGCAGCATCCCGCAGAGAAAATGTAGATGAACGAGTTGAAGTTCTGGAGAGGGCGGGGTTAACTGCGAGTATTGTAGATGTTGAGGCCTTTGCAATGGAAAATGCATTTGCTTTATTAAAGGAGCAGCTACCTAATAGCGATGATGGGCAGACCGTTGCTATAGCAGATATAGGTGCAACCATGACGACGTTAAATATTATGCACGAAGGGCGTGCTATTTATACGCGTGAGCAGGGTTTTGGTGGCAAGCAGTTAACTGAGGAGATTCAGCGGCGATACGGACTTTCCTATGAAGAAGCTGGTCTGGCAAAAAGGCATGGAGGCTTGCCTGATAATTATGATAGTGATGTGCTGGCTCCCTTTAAGCGTGCTCTAGTACAGCAGGTGGCGCGATCTTTACAGTTCTTTATATCATCAAGTGCAAATAGAAGTATCGATAATATTATATTGGCGGGTGGTTGTGCGTCAATTTCAGGAATTGATAAGCTAGTAGAACAAGAGCTCGGTATTCCTGCCTTTGTTGCTAACCCATTTATCAATATGGCATTATCAAATAAAATAAAACCGCAAAGTTTAAGTAATGATGCTTCGGCTATGATGATTGCATGTGGTCTGGCTTTAAGGAGTTTTGACTGATGGCTCAAATTAATCTATTACCCTGGCGTGATGAATTACGCAAGACAAGGCAGCAAGAATTCATCATCGGCATCGTTACGACTGTCGTTTTAGCAGTAGTACTGATGTTTGGAATACAAATGTATTTAGGAAGTTTGATTGAAGAACAGAAAGATAAAGGCCGTATAGTTGAAGCGAAAATCGCTGAGCTTACTTTGATTACGGCTAAAATTAAAAATATTCAAGAGCAAAACTCAATTTTGCAAAGTAAAAGAAGTGCGATTCACAAATTACAAAAAAGCCGCGCTGAAATTGTTCACTTTTTTGATGAAGTCGCTAAAGTGACTCCTGAAGGTGTCTTTCTGACTGAGTTGAAACAAGCGGCTTCACGTATTGAGCTGAAGGGTAAAACTCAGTCAAATGCACGTGTCTCTGCCTTTATGAGAAATGTTGAAAATTCTCAATGGCTTATAGATCCTGATTTGAATATTATTAAGAGTAGTTCTATCAATAAAGATGATAGGTTGAGTGACTTTACTTTGTTTACAAAACAATGGGAAAGTACAGTAGAAGATGAGGACATGTAATGGATCTTTCTGAAATTAACTGGGACATTAATGAGGCAGGAGCATGGCCAAAACCAATAAAAATTGGTGCTGGCATTCTGGTTTTCATACTAATTACTGGATTTGCTTTTTATCAGTTTACCAGTGAGCAACTGGCCGACTTAGAGGTTGAAGAGCAAGCAGTATCTGCCGCTTTAAACAGGTATGAGTTTACATGGCGGTTGGCGCAAAATTTGGCATTACACCAAAAGCAGTATCGACAAATAGAATCTTCATTGTCTGAAATGATGAAGTTAATGCCAACTAAAGCAGAAGTAGCAAGTTTGTTAGTGGATATTTCCCAGACTGGGTTATCGAGCGGTTTGGAATTTGAATTATTTAAACCTGCTGGTGAGGTAGATAAGGGAGATGTTATAAATCTGCCTATAGATATTAAGGTTTATGGGAAATACAGTGAATTGGGCCTTTTTATTAGCGGTTTAGCGACATTACCTAGAATTGTAACCATAAAAAATATTCATATTGTGCCTACTTTGCAGCGATCAATTTTATCTATGAATGCACTTGTTACGACTTATCGAGAAGGGGGTAAACACGCAGATCGGAATTTAGATTTGCTGGATAACAGTTCATTGGTTTGCCTTGATCGCGATGGTTTATTGGTTAATGGGTGCAAAAAACAAAGTACAGTCAATGTCTCTTATCCAGATCTTGCGGAGAAGTTAAGAGAGAAGAGAGAGAATAAGTTAGCGATAAGGGTCAAGCCGATTGTGCCTTTGCCACCAGTAGGGCGCTATTTATTTAACCCGGAAGGGTTGAGAGATCCCTTTAGCCCAGTTGAAAGGATGATTGATACTATGATTGACCAAGTCTTAGCAACAAGTGGAGTACAACCTGACTTTAATCGTCATAAAGAAGAATTAGAAGACTACTCTCTTGATACTTTGAGGATGGTTGGCACTGTACAGATGAAGGATATTTTGTGGGGACTGGTTAAAGCAAATGACGGTACTATTCACCGTGTTAATGAAGGACATTATTTAGGCAGAAACCACGGACGTATATTGCGTATTTTGCAGGATAAACTTGAAATAATGGAAATTGTTCCAGACCAGCCAGGAACATGGCGTGAGCATCAGGTTGCAATGGCGTTAACTGAATGAGCTGGAGATTGATATGAATAATAAGCAAGGTGGTTTTTGTATGAGCTTTATAAAGCAGTGGGCGTTATTACATGTGTTTGCAATAAGCGCATTATTATTAGGGCAGATTTCTTTGGTGCACGCTCAAGAAGTAGCGCTTAAGGCTGTGGATTTTAACGCATTATCAGGTGATAATTTACAATTATCATTTCACATGACGGGTAACGTCGACAAACCAAAGGTATTTCATACTGATAGTCCTGCCAGGGTTGTTCTAGATTTTGTGGGCGTTAAAAGTGATTTAAAGCAGAAAAAAAATGTCATTAATGCTGGAGGTATCAATAGTTTCGTTGCCATTGAATCAGCTGGGCGACTACGAGTTATTATTAATCTTGTAAAATTAATTGCTTATGATGTCAGTGTGAAGGGGGATCAGGTTATTATTGGGTTCCATAGTGCAGGTAATATTGCAAAAGAGAGCCATACAAAGTTAACGGAAAAAACCTTAACACAGTTTGCCTCGCTAATTCCCAAACAACAAATCAATAAGATTGATTTTAGGCGGGGGAGTAAAGGTGAAGGTCGTTTGCTGATTTATTTATCGAACCCTGACACTGTTGTAAATACCCATGAGAAAGCAGGAAAGATAGAATTAAGTTTTTTGAATACTGGCTTGCCTCAAAGGTATGTTAAAAAAATGGATGTGCTTGATTTCGCGACGCCTGTCTCTATGATTGAGGCGGTAAAAGTAGGGTCGAGAGTTAAATTACTTGTGACCTTGGCGGATAGTGATTATTCATATTCTACGTTTCAGTCTGATGGACTGTTAACACTCGAAGTTAGGCCCATTACGACGGTGGAAGAAGAGGAAAGGCGTAAGCAAAAATTTCCCTATATTGGTGAGCGTTTGTCTCTGAATTTTCAAGATATTGAAATTAGGTCAGTACTGCAAATTTTGGCAGACTTTACAGAATTGAATATATTGGCTTCTGACTCAGTGACTGGAAGTTTGACTTTGAGGTTGAACGATGTGCCTTGGGATCAGGCGTTAGACTTCATTTTGAAATCTAAAGGCTTATCTAAAAGAGAGGCAGGAAATGTTATTTTAGTTGCACCGACAGTGGAAATTCGTAAACTTGAAGAAGAGGAGTTAGAATCTCAGAAGGTGGTCGAGCGTTTAGAGCCTTTAAAAACTGAATATATGCAAATTAATTTTGCCACAGCTGAGAATTTCAGTAATATTTTGTTTGGAATTTCTTCTATGAATGCTAATGGTTGTTCAGCGCCGGTCGGTGGTATGATGGGTGGTGCCGGTGGTGCCGGTGGTGCCGGTGGTGCTGGTGCCGGTGGTATGGGTGCTGGTGGTATGGGTGCTGGTGGTATGGGGGGTATGGGTAATAATAGCCGAAATGCCGGAAACAATTCGGAAAATGAAAATAACGGACTTCTTTCCAGCAGAGGTACGGCAATTGTTGACTCTCGCACTAATACATTAATCGTTAAGGATACTGTTAAACACTTGGAAGAAATTGGAAAGATGATCCGTGTTTTAGATAGGCCTATCCGTCAAGTCCTTATCGAAGCAAGAATAGTGATTGCCGAAGAAGGGTTTGCTCAGGAGCTTGGAGTCAGGTTTGGTGCCGCCTATGTTGGCAACCATGGATCTGTAGGTGCTACCACTGGGAGTAATCCATTTGATCAGGTGACAGGAGATATTGTGTCGCCGGTTTTATCTAATTTAGCAGTAGCAAACCCTTATGGTGCCTTAGGTATGACGTTGGCAAGTGGTGCTAATTATGTGCTTAATCTTGAGATTTCAGCCTCACAGGATGATAGTAAAGCGGAATTTGTTTCCAACCCCCGAGTGCTAACGACTGATCGTTGCCCTGCTAGGATAGAACAGGGTGTACAAATTCCATATGCAACACGTAGTCAGAATGGAACACAAATTGAATTTGTGGATGCTTCGATAATTCTGGAAGTGACACCACAGATTACTCCGAGTGGCAGTGTGATTATGAATTTATTTATCACGAAAGATTCACCGGGAAATCCTACCCCCGACGGACAAATAGCAATCAATACACGACAAATCAGAACGAGTGTTCAAATAGAAGATGGGGAAACAGTGGTGCTTGGCGGTGTTTATGAAGGTGAAACTCAAAATACAATTAACACCGTGCCTTGGTTTGCTGATTTGCCACTTGTTGGCTGGATGTTTAGAAAAACGGTAGATAACGAGTTCAAAAGAGAGCTATTGATCTTTATTACACCTAAAATAATGAAAGATTCTATGAAAATGCGTTAGGAAACTTCAATTACAACAAAAAAAGGGGCATAATGCCCCTTTTTTTATGAATAAAAAAAGGTGATGAATAAAAAAAATATATATTTAATCGGGTTAATGGGGGCAGGGAAGACAACAATTGGACGTTTGTTGGCTAAATCTTTAGGCTTGCCATTTTATGATAGCGATAAAGCAATTGAAGATATTACGGGTGTTGATATCACTACTATTTTTGAATTTGAAGGAGAGAAAGGGTTTCGGCTTAGAGAAAACAAGATGATTAAAGAGTTGACGGAGCTCCAGGATATAGTGCTTGCTACTGGTGGAGGAGTGATCTTGAATGAAGAGAATAGAGAGAGTCTAAAAGAAAATGGGTTTGTGGTTTATTTGCAGTGCTCTATTGATAAAATAGTAGATCGTACTTCACGTAATTCTCAGCGGCCCTTACTTAATGTTGATAATCCAAGAGAAAAAATTCAGACATTATTGGATGAACGAGAGGCTTTGTATCTGTCATGCTCCGACTTTGTAATCGACAGTGGTCAAATGCAAAGTAAAACGGCAGTAAAAGAAATTCTTAAAGAATATAGCGGAAAAAATAGTTAATGATGAATGCAATTCATGTGCAGTTGGGAGACAGAAGTTACCCGATATATATAGGGATAGATTATCTGGATATGTCAGATTTTCTAACCCGGCATATTAAGTCTAAACAAGTTGTTGTGGTAACAAATGAAACAGTTGCGCCGTTGTATTTAGATAAAGTTAAGGCGCATTTACAAGGCTATCAGCTTGATTGTGTTATTTTGCCCGATGGAGAGCAGTATAAAGCCTTATCTATTCTGGAGCCCATCTTTGATACTTTATTGGCTGGCAAATTTAGTAGGAATACAACACTCATTGCATTAGGTGGAGGTGTCATTGGTGATATAAGTGGTTTTGCAGCGGCCTGCTATCAACGTGGTATTAATTTTATTCAAATTCCGACGACATTGCTGGCACAAGTAGACTCTTCTGTGGGAGGTAAAACTGGCGTTAATCATGCGTTAGGTAAAAATATGATTGGAGCGTTCTATCAGCCTCAGAGTGTTATCATTGATGTTAAGGTACTTGATACATTAGATGACCGGCAGTTCTCAGCAGGTCTGGCTGAAGTAATTAAGTATGGTTTAATACGGGATGTAGCCTTTTTTTCATGGATTGAAGCAAATATTGAGAAAGTCTTGGCGCGGGATCAAGCGTCTTTAATCTATATTATTGAAAGATCTTGTCAAAATAAGGCGGAAATTGTATCGTTAGATGAAAAAGAGTCTGGTATTCGGGCTATTTTGAATTTAGGGCATACTTTTGGGCATGCGATTGAGACTGGATCTGGTTATGGTACCTACCTGCACGGAGAAGCTGTCGCTATTGGCATTTGTCAGGCTGCAGATTTGTCGCGACGCATAGGGTGGTTAATTGACGCCGATGTAGAACGTATTATTAATCTTTTAAAAAAAGCCGGCCTACCAACTGAACCACCTAAAGCATTATCCGCACAAGATTTTATCAGCTTGATGGCGGTTGATAAAAAGAATGTCGATGGAGATATAAGGCTTATTCTATTGAAAAAAATAGGTACTGCAAGTCTGCCCATGGGTATTGAACGAACGGTTTTAGTTGAGACGCTTAGTCTATTTGGACGAGAAACGTGATTTATGAATCAATTCAAATGTTTTGCGGCCTATCAGAGTAATATCTTTTCTATCATAAAGATTATTTATAACTCGGATTACATTGATCAATAAAAGAGTATGTCTTGGGTGCAGTACAAAAAAGTTATTGTATTGACGGTACAATTTAACGATAGATTTTCATAGATATTACCCTTGTGAGACAGGGTATTCCCCCCCCCGTTTCAAAAGATTATAGAAATGAGAGAATTTAATAATATGTGCAGTGATTAGAGTGACAAATATTCACAAGCTCTGCCTAGGTTGTGGGTGAGGTACGAACCCCAACATTTTGCTGCCCTATTGGGTGGTGTATGGAATCTGTTATTAGAAGCTCTGAAGGCCAGAAAATTCATGGCCTTCAGAAACAAAAATAACAGAGTTAAGACACTACCAACTATTTTAGCATCCATTTTGCATAGAAGGGTCTCTGTCTTCGTAAGGTGTTGAATATCTGTTAATTATTTTATGTTTAACGATCAGTACTACACTAGCTTTTTACTTGTATAAGCCAACTAACTATTAACAATACAATTGCTTATGTTCGCGAATATATTCTAAAACGTTAAAAGAGAGATTTACATGTTCATCTTTAGGTTATTGAATAAGATGAATTTTCCGCAGTTTGGCTAGATTTTTCGCAAAGTAAGAATGTTGAAGAGAAAAATTTCTGATTACGGAATAATGACAGCCCGAGTAAAATAATGACTGTGCACTTTGGAGTTTAAGAGTAATGGTTAAATTTAAAGAATAGTTGAGCGTTACGACTACGAGTTTAAGGCGGGGCATCGGATAAGTACTCACGCAAAATTAATTTAACATCCAAGGTAGGCAGCATGCGGGTTTTCGGGGACGGAATGTTAAGATAATTATGCCTAGCTACTTAGGAGTGAAAGAGCTTTAGCTGTTTCCGAAACTGCAATAGCTAAAGCTCTTGCACTCCTGCATGGCATTTTGAATCATCATTGTTCCGTCTTAAGTGCGTAGTCAATCAACGTTACGGATAATCAGGAAAAAATTTGTAGAGTTGTGTTATTCCGGGCACTAAACAATAAGGAAAAAAGAGAAAAAATGAGTGATTTAAAAAATGATAGGTTCATTCGTGCATTATTGAAACAGCCTGTGGATAAGACACCAGTATGGATGATGCGTCAAGCAGGTAGGTATTTGCCGGAATATAGGGCAATACGTGCGCAAGCTGGAAGCTTTATGAACCTATGTACTAATGCTCAATTAGCATGTGAAGTGACCTTGCAACCATTAGAGCGATTTGATTTTGATGCCGCCATTTTATTTTCTGATATTTTAACGATACCAGATGCTATGGGATTAGGGCTTTATTTTAGTGAAGGGGAAGGGCCGCGCTTTGAACGTCCAGTGTGTACTGCGGCAGATATTGAACGCTTGCCTATTCCAGACCCAGAGCTGGAACTAAAATATGTTATTGATGCAGTTCGCATCATAAGGCAAAATTTACAAGGACGAGTGCCCTTAATTGGCTTTTCAGGTAGTCCGTGGACCCTAGCAACTTATATGGTTGAAGGGGGGAGTAGTAAGAGCTTTGCTAAAGTAAAAGGTCTTATGTATGAACAGCCTCAATTAATGCACAAAATGCTTGATAAATTAGCACAATCTGTTGCAGCGTATTTAAATGCTCAAATTGTCGCAGGCGCACAGACAGTCATGTTATTTGATACTTGGGGTGGAGCGTTGGGCACGGAAGAATATTTAGAGTTTTCTTTGTATTACGCTAAACAGGTACGCTCACTCTTAAAGACCGATTATGAGGGTCAAAAGATTCCCTGCGTATTATTTACCAAAGGGGGAGGGCAATGGTTAGAGTTTATGGCTGATACGGGCTATGATGCTCTCGGTCTGGATTGGCAAACGGATATGAAGCAGGCTAGATCAAGAGTAGGCGACAAGGTTTCTTTGCAGGGTAATATGGATCCTGTGGCACTTTACGCTAACCCGGAAATAATAAAATCAAAAGTTGCTACGATACTTGAAAAATACGGCTTAGGTTCGGGGCACGTTTTTAACTTAGGTCATGGAATATTACCCGATATGAACCCAGAACATGTAAAGGTAATGGTCGATGCTGTGCATGATTTAAGTGAGTTATACCATCGTTAAGAGGAAAGAATAATGAAAAAAATAGTTATAACGATAATGTTAATATTTAGTTTCAGCTATGAAATTAGTTATGCGCAAAGTGCCTGGGATGCGCCAGCCAGTGCATTAAAAGATACGCCAATGGATATAGTTGTATACAGAAGCCCAACGTGTGGGTGCTGTGGTAAATGGATAGATCACCTAAAAAAGCATGACTTTAATGTGATTGATAAAATCGTAGACGATACTCAGAGTATAAAGGCTAAGTATGGCGTTTCTCCTGCTTTAGCCTCTTGTCATACTGCAATTATCAATGACTATATTATCGAAGGGCATGTGCCAGCGAGTGATATTAAGCGCATGTTGAAAAATAAAGAGAATATAAAAGGCTTGGCTGTTCCAGGAATGGTAACCGGGTCCCCAGGTATGGAGATGGGAGGGCAAAAGAGTCCTTTCAAGGTCATTGCCTTTGATGAGAATGGTGTAATGAAAGTCTATACAACATACGATAGATACTAAGATGATACTCACAATAGATGTTGGGGGGACAAAAACACTGCTTGCCTTATATAACCAGCAAGGTGATTCATGGCGTGTTGAAAGGGAAAAAAAATATCAAAGTGCCGCTTATCACGGTATTTCAGGCATATTGGCTGACTTTGCTAGTCAGGAGATTTATCAGCAAGTTTCTGTCATATGTGCTGGTGTAGCAGGGCCAGTGGTGGGAGGTGTTTGTCACATTACCAATTTGTCATGGAGTTTAAGTGTTTCTGAATTGCAGAGAGTGACTGATGTTGGGCCTGTTTTTTTGTTGAATGATCTTGAGGCTACAGCCTGGGGTGTAAGGTATTTAGATGATGGTAAGTTTTTAGATATAAATCAGGATGCTAAGCCAGAACAAGGGAATATAGCCATATTGTCGGCTGGAACTGGCTTAGGCGAAGCGATGTTAATTAGAAATGGACGACATGTCACAGCTGTTGCTACTGAAGGTGGGCATGCTGATTTTGCGCCACAAAATGAAGAGCAGGATAAGTTGCTGGTTTATTTAAGGAAAAAATATCATGGCCATGTAAGTTATGAGCGTCTTGTTTCAGGAGAAGGCTTGTACAACATCTATCAATACCTAAGGTCTTTAGGTAATATTATTCCGAGTGAGAAACTTGAGCAACATATAACATTAAACGCCCCCGCCGCGGTAATTGGTGAGGCAGGGCTGGCAGAAACAGACGCATTGAGTATTGAAGCGGTAAGGCTGTTTTGTCAGATTTATGCAGCTGAGGCTGCAAATTTAGCTTTGAAGTGCTTGCCTTATGCTGGTGTCGTATTAGCAGGAGGAATAACGCCAAAATTATTGCCTGCCATAAAGCAACAGTATTTTATGGATGCATTTTTAGATAAAGGTCGCTATCGGGACTTGTTGAAAAAAATACCTGTGCGAGTGTGTATGGATGAATCAATCGTCTTATCGGGAGCTTTGGCTTTTGCTCGGCATGAAGAAGATAAGGGATAGGTTGAGAGGATGATCATTGGGGTGCCTAAGGAAATTAAAGTACAGGAGAGTAGGGTTGCAATAATTCCAGTTGGGGTAGCGGAGATAGTAACATCTGGGCATGAAGTTCTAGTGGAAACAAGCGCTGGCCAGGAGGGGCGGGTTATTCAGATGAGGAATATCTGCGAAGTGGTGCTAGCCTAGTTTCCAGGCGCGCCATGCTACTTCGTGAAATTCAGGGACTCCTGTCACCTTCATTCA
>CAYZUM010000005.1:0-33754 GCA_964481455.1 uncultured Methylomonas sp.
CCATGACGAAGCGGCTTTGTGCGTAGTCGTGCGGACGCAGGGCGTTCAGGGCATCTCCCATTCGCTGCGTAGGCGAATGAATGAAGGTGACAGGAGTCCCAGAATTTCGTGAGATAGCATGGCGCACCTAGTGCATTCTCATTCCTAAGGTGGGAAATATTGAAGTCCATGCCCAACAAGCATGGTAAATATCCAGTTTTATGTTTGTTACCAGGTGCCTCCCCGTTTAGCTTTGTAAAATACCAACAAAAAAGCCGCAGCTTACTGACGTAAGCTGCGGCTTTAAAACAGGAATCATATACTCTCTTTTATAATTTAGCCAATACCTTTGCCACTGCATCACCCATTGCCGAAGGAGTTGGAGCAATCATCACCCCCAGATCCTGTAACCTCTCAACTTTTTCTGCAGCACTTTCGCCAGCAGAAGAAATAATCGCTCCAGCATGCCCCATACGACGCCCTTTGGGTGCGGTCAAACCTGCGATATAGGCAACCACTGGCTTACTCATATATTCTTTAGCAAACACACCGGCATCCACCTCCTGTGATCCACCAATTTCGCCAATCATTAACACCACTTTGGTATCATCATCCTCTTCAAATTTCTCCAGGATATCTTGGTGTGAGCTACCATTAATAGGGTCACCGCCAATTCCAACCGAAGTTGAAATACCAATACCCAGCTCATTCATTTGGTCCGCTGCCTCATACCCTAATGTGCCTGAACGGCCAACAATACCCACAACACCCTGCTTATAAATATGCCCCGGCATAATACCTAGCATAGACTGCCCAGGGCTAATGGTTCCGGCACAATTTGGCCCTGTCAAAATCATGCGCTCTTCCTTGGGGAATTTACGCAAGTATTGCTTTACCTTCATCATGTCCTGAGTTGGAATACCGTCGGTAATCGCAACACAGTATTTAATCCCTGCATCAGCCGCTTCCATAATAGAATCCGCTGCAAATGCCGGGGGAACAAAAATAATACTGGCTTCAGCCCCTACTTGTAGCACAGCTTCTTTAACCGTATTAAAGACAGGGCGATCCAGGTGCGTTTGCCCTCCCTTACCTGGCGTAATACCGCCCACAACATGAGAGCCATAATTCATCATATCCTGCGCATGGAAACTACCAATTTTACCGGTAAACCCCTGCACAATCATGCGCGTTTCTTTATTGATTAATATCGCCATTATGCTGCTCCTTCTTTCGCTACTTGCTCATTACGTGCCTGAACTGCTTTTTCTGCCGCTTCTGCCAAAGTTGTCGCAGTAATGATAGGCAACCCACTTTCCGCAATAATTTTCCGCCCTTCTTCTACATGGGTACCCGATAAGCGCACAATTAAAGGAATCTGCATATCAATTTTGTTATAAGCATGCACGACGCCTTCTGCAATCCAGTCACAACGGTTAATCCCGGCAAAGATGTTGACCAGCATGGCTTTAACACTCTTATCTGCCAATACCAGACGAAAGGCTTTTTCCGTACGCTCAGGCGAAGCCCCTCCCCCTACATCCAGAAAATTAGCGGGCTCTCCCCCTGCTAGTTTAATCATATCCATAGTCGCCATCGCCAGGCCCGCACCATTAATCATGCACCCAATATCGCCATCCAGTCCTACATAACTTAAGCCACGGTCAGCCGCCGCCATTTCACGCGGATCTTCCTGGGTTTTATCACGCAACTCAGAGACTTTCTGACGCCGAAACAAGGCATTATCATCAAACCCCATTTTTGCATCTAAAGCAACTAACTTTCCTGTTTTCGTCACGACAAGCGGGTTTATTTCCAGCATATTGGCATCCAGCTCACGCATGGCCCGATAACAACCGGTAATAAACTTAACCGCATGACTAATTTGCGAGGCTTCAAGGCCTAATGCAAAAGCCATTTTACGCGCCTGAAAATCTAATAAACCTACGGCAGGATCAATATGAATTTTTATGATTGCCTCAGGTTTATTTTCAGCCAGATCCTCTATTTCCATTCCGCCCTGAGCGGAACCTACCATGACAATTCGCTCATGTGCACGATCTACCAAAAAACTGAAATACAACTCTTTTGCTATATCCATCCCCGCTTCAATATATAAGCGTGAACATACTTTTCCGGCGGGACCTGTTTGATGCGTTATTAATCGCTTACCCATCATACTATCAGCAGCTGCCTCTACCTCTTCATGAGTAAAACAAATTTTCACGCCACCCGCTTTACCTCGCGCCCCCGAATGGATTTGCGCTTTAACCGCCCAGACATTACCCCCCATTTCTCTGGCGCGCTGTACTGCATCTTCTGGACTATAGGCTAAACCACCTTCAGCAATTTTGACCCCATAACCGGCTAATATTTCTTTTGCTTGATACTCATGAATATCCATAGCATTTCCTTATAAACTGACTTAAATACCAAGAAAAAAGGCCGCAAAAGCGACCTTCATTCCTATCATTGTTTTATTCTATGCTTTAGCAGCAATGGCGATTGACATATTAACCACATTATTTGCCATTTTTTCAGAAGCGGCATCAATTAGACGCCCCTCTAATGCCGCAGCACCTTTACCTTGAGCAGCAGCAACTTTTAGAGCCTCTATAATACGTTTCGCTTTATCAACTTCTGACGTTGGCGGCGTAAACACGTCATTGGCCAATGCAATTTGGGAGGGATGAATGGCCCATTTACCTTCACACCCTAGGGCTGCTGCTCTTCTCGCTGCATCTTTATATCCCTCAGGATCTTTAAAGTCACCAAAAGGCCCATCAATAGCACGTAATCCATAGGCACGACAAGCAACTGTCATACGGCTAATCGCATAATGCCATTGGTCACCCGGGTAATTAGGATTTAATCCACCAATGTTCGTTGTTCTGGCACGGTTACTGGCGGCATAATCAGCCACACCAAAATGTAAAGCCTCTAAACGCCCTCCAATAGACCCTTGTTTGGCAATATCTTCAACATTGGCCATGCCTAAAGCAGTCTCGATTAGGCATTCAATCCCAATTTTTTTAGCCATGCCTTGCTGCATTTCTAGCTGATTAAGCATACACTCAAGCATATATACATCACTATAGACACCCACTTTTGGAATGAGTATCGTATCGATTCTTTCGCCACATTGCTCAACCAGATCAACGACATCACGCACCATATATTGCGTGTCCAGGCCATTGATACGTATCGAAACGGTAATTCCATTGCCCGCCCAGTCCAGCTCATTAATGGCTTTAATAACATTTTTGCGCGCTTGCAACTTATCATCTGGTGCAACAGCATCTTCAAGATCAAGAAAAATAACATCTACGCCACTGTTTAATGCCTTTTCAAACATTTCCGGACTTGATCCTGGAACGGCTAATTCACAACGTTGAACTCGCTGCGTATTAGCTTCATATAAGGTATGACTCATTTAATAGCTTCCTACTTCTGAAAAATAATATTTTTTAAAATACTTAAGAATGTGACAATATAACTCGCACATTTGACTTGCCTTTTTGTCCGTATTCTTTGTTACGGAAACAGCTACGTCGCTAGCTATGCGCCTGTTTCCACGCCTCGAATACGAATAAAAATTCTGCGCCAGTTGCCCAACTTATTTCGTGCACGTTCCTAAGTACTTGATAGACCTTCCTAGTCTAAATCGAAACTAACCGATAATTTTACCGCTTAGCCTAATAATGTCAATTAATCAAAGCATAAAATGACACATGTTAAACCTAAGGTAACGCGCCATAAATAAACCACTCATATTGCGCAGGATTTTTGTTTGTCTTCCATGAGTAGAAATAGGCGCATAGCTGGCTACGAAACTGTTTCTACAACACTGAAGACGAACAAAAAGACTAGTAAGATGGGTGGGGGGGCTGTTGCGAGTTACCTAAGGTAGATCATCAACATCCACCGTGTATAGACCTTAACTTTAAGAAAAATTTACTTCATAATTCACGCAATCACGAATATGGTCACATGCAAGCTAAATTTATACCGAGATCAAAGCTTGTCCCACACTTTATTGGCGATTGATGAAGCAGGCGAAAGTTAGCGACAAAAATACCACAGCCATTCCCCTATGAACTCAATGCGCATTCCATCCCCCATTATCAGACTAAGGGTTAACACCTCTTATTCTGACATAAGTCAATATTACGCACATCAAATAATCGGTAGTGGGTCAAACCTGTGATTATTGTTTAGTTACAAGTTATACAATAGTCCGAGATATAAGGGGTTAACGTAATAGGGAGAATATTAAAACCACAGGTTTGACCCACTACCGTTTATTTATTGCGCGTTACCTTAGTTTGCCGGCACACGCGGACTAAAGTCCGCTCTACATTGCTTGCGGTGTTTTTTTTCATTATGCTAAAATGATTGACAAGAATGGTTTCCAGCTAAATATCATTTCAGATAGCACGAAAAGTGTCTGATGGAAATGGGCCTATTAAGATAAAGATTTAACACCCTAGCCTACTCCCCTTCGGATGTCGAACCTATGAAGGTAGCTAAAAATACAATTTTGAATTTTGTTTAGTTATTGCAATACTTTATCTGAGGAGCACAAAAATATGTTGTTGTACTCCGAAATATCATTACTATTACAGTAGTGCAATACAAAACTGTCTGCAGAGTAAAGTATCAATATCACCCTTCAGGCTTTATGAAATAGGAGCATCACACATTTTTCCCTAAAAGTAGTTTAAAACTTGAAGCAGTGCTGGAGTAAATAGCTTTAGCTTTAGCTTTTTCCTTACACGGTAATAGCTAAAGCTATTGCACTCCTGCCAAAGTGTAAACTGAAAGTAGTTTACACTTTTTAGGGGTGAGTTATCATCATTCCTACATGCTTCTAGCAGAAATCTTACGTATACAAAGAGATTCCCGATAAAACACACGGAAATGACGATATTAATAAAATAGGCATAAAGAAAGAAAAGAGGGCATAAAATAAAAGTATAAACTGCCCCATGAAAGATGCCAAATTTCAAGCAAAAAAAATGCGTATAGCTGGTTTGGCAACTAAACGCATAAAAAACTCTTAATAATCTTAACTTGGAGGAAAGAATGTTAATTCAAAAGTTAATGCTATTTTATAGAAACAAACTTCAATTGAAAATGTGGCATATTGACGCGCGACAGATTGTCGCAGTTTTCAAAAAGCCATATGAATAACAAAACTATACTCTTACAGCATCCCAGATATTAAAGTCTCTTTTACTCGATGTTCCAGTTTTTGTAGTACATTGATTTTATTGTCTTTTTTTAATTTCGATGAAATTATGTTTACCTTTAAAATCAATGCTTTAACTTTTATTGCAACAAAAACCAGATGCCTTCAAGCCCAGTTATAGCAGAAAACTGGAACATCGAGTTTTAGCGACGGCGGGCTCCACATAGTCACCCTCTTTTGATGCACAAGGCGCAGTATTTTGGCTTCACAGGGCATGTTAGGAAAACAGGCGCATAGCGAGGCTAGGTCATTTTTTCTAGCGCGGCTATGGAGTTAAAAGACAAGTCATACTCGGGTATGGTTGAATCCTCGCTTAAGCAACACTCCATCATTACTGCATGCTTCTAGCAGGCATTTCGTAGGTTAAACACAGATTCTGGATAAAATATTTCGGGAATGACTGTTTTTTAACAGACTGATTGTTCAGGCTTTATTAAACGATGGCTGAGAGTTGTACGCCATTAGGACGAATTTCATGCTTATATAAAGGGTGCTCAGACGTTCCATTCTGCATCCCCTACGTAAGATCATTAAATCTTTTATTTCAACGGCACCCAGCTACTGTAAAAAATATGATTCATTTTTTGCATAATAGTCGCCACCATCCTGACACATAAGTCCATAACAAAATGACATTTACTGGGCCTTATAATATCGACAAATAAACAGTAACGTGGTTCATCCGTCTCATTAAAAGACTGGTGCTGTAAAGTATCATCAAAAATAAACATTTTATTTTCACTCCAGTGATTCTCTACATCACGCACCTTTATATAAGTATCCCGGCTAGTAATATCATTAATATTATAAAGTACTCTTAACGTGGTGCGTAAAGGCCCAAAATGCTCGTCAGTCGATTCCTTTTTATTAAAAACGGAGACCCCGATTGTTCTGATATATTGATAGTCTTTATGAAATGCCGGTACTGTATAAAAGTTTTCAATATTCTTACCATACCACTTAAAGAAAATCATGCTTCTCCTGATTTTCTCAGCACGACTAGCCAATACATCTACAACTTTTTCTGCCTTAACGACTTCCAGTAACTCTTTTATCTCGCCCTGACAGTCCTCAGGCAAATCTTGCAATTGATATATTTTTTTGTTTATGCAAGGTAAGGTCAAGATATCCATCAAAATATTAAAAGGTGATAAGGCCCATGTTGGCACACCATTACCAAAAAAGTATCGATAAAGTATACGCCCCTCTATATTGCTATTACGACTGACATCATAAGCCCCACAGATAACATAAAATAACATCACCTCAGGTAGAAAGTACGTTAAAGAAAATAGAAATACGTACCAGATAACTGACTGAACTAAAAATTTCTTTATTCTCTTCTTTTCAAACTCTTTGCTATTCATCGACTCCCCCAAATAAATTAAAACTATTGAACGCTGAAAATAGTTACCCCAATAGTTATAAGCGTATTAGATGCAATGCGCATTATTCTACACAAGATAGTTTGTACATTATGCAAGCACAGCGTAAAATCAACAAGATTTATAGATAAATAGATTAATAGATAAATAGATTAATGTCTCATTATGACCAGGTGCGCCAGCCATTTGAGTAATCATGCAGTAATGACGAACCAAAACAAGTTGTCTGTACCCCCTAAAAATAAGATACCCGTTCACCTCCCCACGGCTTTCTCATAAAAAACTGGCATGATATTTGTCCAGATTACAAACTCAATAAAATCAGGCATTACAGAATTTATTAAAATTAATTTTCTATAAAAAATGATTATTGAAAAATAAAAACCAATGACATTAAAAACAAATAACCTTATATATCATTACGTTATGTAAATTAAAAAATATGCCAAGTTTTTATGAGAAAGCCGTGCTCACCTCCCTACCCCTCCTTAGGAATGGGCATAAAATAACGTGTGCATTTGACGCAGGATTTTTGTTTGTATTCGAGGCGTGGAAACAGGCGCATAGCTAGCGACGTAACGGTTTCCGCAACACAGAATACGGACAAAAAGACAAGCCAAATGCACGAGTTATATTGTCACATTCCTTCGTTAAGGAAAGGGGCGGAACGGTTACAAAATAAGATCTTACGACAAATCTCTCCAACGCCCTAGACCAGAATGCACACTACCTGCAATCTTCTGTTTTTCGGCAAGAACCTGACCAGCGAACCTTTTTATGACTGCACAGCAAACTTCGACTAGCAAAGAACCTCAAAAAATGCCGGGTGCCCTACCTTTGATAGGTAATATGCTCAAATTTGGTAAAAATCCATACGAGTATATGAGCTTGCTTAGAAGTAAGCTGGGAGAAATTGGGGAATTTCGCTTATTTCACCAGCAAATGATTCTACTCACGGGACCAGAAGGAAATGAAGCATTCTTTCGTGCACCTGACGACCAGCTAGACCAGAATGAAGCCTATAAGGTCATGACGCCTATTTTTGGTAAAGGGGTTGTGTTTGATGCGCCTCCGCATATCAAAGACCAGCAACTCAAAATGTTGATGCCGGTATTGCGCGACAAACCCATGCGCACCTACTCAAAAATCATTGTTCAGGAAGTAGAAGAGGCTGTCAAAAACTGGGGAGAGTCAGGGGAAGTTGATATACTAGAGTTTATGAAACAATTGACTATCTACACGTCAAGTCACTGTTTACTAGGTAATGAATTTCGTTATGAGCTGAATGAGGAATTCTCCCAGCTATACCATGACCTGGAAAAGGGTATGCACCCGATTGCATTTATTTTTCCCTACCTGCCTATCCCTATTTTACGCCGCCGTGATAAGGCGCGCGTGCGCTTACAAAAACTAGTCACTGACATTATTGAAAAGCGTGCCAGAAAAGAAGAAAAAAGCGATGATGCATTCCAGATGCTAATTGATACGCGTTATGATGATGGCACGCCTCTCTCGCCGCATGAAATTACCGGTTTACTGATAGGGACTTTATTCGCAGGGCACCATACGACAGCAGGAACAGCCGCTTGGATCACTTTAGAGCTGGCACGCAACCGCAAAGAAATGGACAGAGTGATTGAGGAGTTTGATGCTTTATATGGCCATGATGGTGAGGTAACATTCCAGTCTTTGCGTGAAATCCCTGTTTTTGAACGTGTCATTAAAGAAGTATTACGTCTGCATCCCCCTTTAATTATGCTTATTCGTAAAGTCGCCAAAGATCTGCACTTTAAGGACTATGTGATTAAAGCGGGGAAATACGTCTGTGTCTCTCCTCGTGTGTCACACCGTATTGCTGAAATATTTCCTGATCCGGAAAAATTTGACCCCGACCGCTTTACCAAAGAGCGCCAGGAAGATGCACAACCCTTTAGCTGGGTTGCTTTCGGGGGTGGCCGTCATAAATGTAGCGGCAATGCCTTTGCTATGTTACAACTGAAAGCCATTTATGCGATCCTTTTGCGCCGTTATAAATTTGAACTCGTAGACCCGCCTGAAAACTATCAGGATGATTACACGGAAATGGTAGTACAACCTGGCTCACCTTGCAGGGTACGCTATACTAAGCGTGCTAATATCCAGCAAACAGCAGCAACAAAAAGCAAACACAGCACAGGGGAGACAGCAAGCAAGCCGAATTGCTTTAAAGTAGAAGTTGATTATGATTTATGTCAGGGACATGCCAATTGTATGGCCGAAGCACCTGAAATTTTTCAGGTCGATGACAAAGGCATGCTCACAGTCTTACAAGAAACACCGGATAACGCCTTACTTAAAAAAGCACAAGCTGCAGCGCAATACTGCCCAACAAGTGCAATAAAAATCAAACAGGATTAAGGAATTAAAATGGCTGCATACCCAAGAGCAGAATTAGAAGAAATGGTGGAACGCTGGCTAGAAGCCAATCGCCAAGCTGAAAAAGACGGCGACTGGCCTAAGCACCTCGGTGCCATGTACACTGATGATGCAGAATATCGCTGGAACATTGGCCCAAATGAAGAGTTTGTTGCGCGCAATCGCAAAGAGATTGAACAGTGGGCGCTAGGCGAGCAAATGCAAGGCTTTGAAGAATGGAAATACCCCTACCACCGTATCCTTATTGATGAAAAACAAGGTGAAGTGATAGGCCTTTGGACCCAAGTCTCTCCTGCTAAACGAGAAGATGGCACACACTATACTGTCGAAGGGGTCGGTGGATCCTGGTTTCGTTACGGTGGTCATTTTAAATGGGAATGGCAAAGAGATTTCTTTGATCTAGGCAATACCAAAGCTTTATTCTTTGAATTGGCTGCTGCCGGAAAACTTGACCCTGCAGTCAAAGAAAAAATAGGCAAACTGGCCAAAGGCCACCCTCTTCCAGGCCATGAAAAATTGCGCCCTGAAGCAAGCCTACTACAAAAGGCTAAAGGTTTTTTAGTGATGGTACGGATTGCTATTTTTAATAAATAATAATGCTGTTTCCTGCACCATAACCACATATTTTTTATGTTATTATTTTTGGATCAATATGAATACTGAAGAAGAACCTAAAAGTCGCCGCGAACAAGTGCGCGCAGTAGGACAAAGTGGTAATTACTGGTATGCCATGGAAATGAGCTCCAAGCTTAAAAAAGGCAAATCTGTCGAAGTTATTTTCTGGAAGAGCCCTATTGCATTATATCGTGGTGAAGATGACGAAGTGCGTGCCATAGAAAATCGCTGCCCGCATCGTCAACTACGTTTATCATCCGGTATCGTTCAGGGAAACGAAATTACGTGTCAATATCATGGCTGGACATTTGATGGCTGTGGTACGTGCACAGGCATATCGCACGAACTCGGCAAGGGTAAAGCGAAAGAAAGCCTGCCTAATATCAAGATTAACTCTTACCCTGTACAGGAAAAATACGGCCTGATCTGGGTTTTTCCAGGCGACCCTGCACTTGCGGATAAAGTCCATATCCCTGAAGTCCCGCAACTGACGCAAGATAAACCCTGGGAATTCGTGCCACTTGATTTCACACTAAAGGCACATTTTTCTATGATTCTAGAAAATGTATGTGATTTCAACCACGCGTTTTTACACCGTAAATTTAAACCTTTTACTGACCCGCACTTACTAGGTACACGTCATGAGGGTGACATAATCTATGTCGATTATGAAACCGACATGAGCCAAAGTAGCGCGGTGAAAACAGCAGGTGAAAAAAAGGGAGAAGGCTTACAAGATATGACTCTCTGGTATCACTATCCCTATCAAGGCTCGAATACCGCTGACAAATACTTGCATTGGTTATTTATGACCCCTATTGATGAAAAAACCACGCGTTGTTTTTTCGTCTTTTTACTAGGTCCACTGGAAATTCCTTTTATTAATAAGCCCGTGCCTAAGTTTTTACGTACTACCGTGATTCATCTCGCCAACTTTTTTTATATTGTGCCACTGCTTAAAGAGGATGTTTTTATTCTACAAGAAGAAATGCTGGGGCAAGAGCGTCACCCACATATTCAACATCTTGAATTTAACCCCATCGTCGGTGAGTTCCAGAAACTGAGTATTAAAAAATGGAATGAATATATCCATAGCGAAGCTGTACGCAAACAGAAACAGCTAGATTCCAAAGAGCGCTATATATTCCCTGGCGCTGGCCTGACTAAAAAAGAACTCCGAGAATACAACCGGATGCAGGAAGAAAGCAAAGAACTTGAAATGTAAAAAAAGCCTAAGGGTCGATGCCTCGCTCTACGTCACTGCCGTTAAATTAAGGGCTAAATATTGATCACCAATAAGTGATACGCAGGCTGGGTTAAATAATTTAAGTGTAGCGCAGATAACGTAACCCAGCATTTTATCATTGACCTACCCCAGACTACGTAATATTTAAGTTAACTCTCCCCCCATTGACTCAACAATACAAGAAATGACAACATTGGTAACCGGTGCCTCTGGGCACTTAGGCGCAAATCTGGTTCGCGCATTATTAGATCGCGGCGAAAAGATTCGCGTACTGATACGCAAAGAAAGCAATAATGCAGCGATTGATGACTTAGAGATTGAACATGCATACGGCGACCTTAGAGATGAACAATCCATTGTAGAGGCCGTAAAAGGCTGTGACTATGTCTATCACCTGGCTGCTTTCGTCAGTATTCGTGATGGTGATCGTGAAGAACTTTATGACGTCAATGTACTCGGCACACGCTACTTAATGCAAGCCTGCCGACTCGCAAATGTAAAAAAAGTCGTACATTGCAGTTCATTCGGAGCCGTGGGCAACAATCCTGATGGCGCATCAAATGAAAAATGGGCTGTCAGCCCTTATGAAATGACCACCGACTATGAAATTTCTAAAACGTTTGCCGAATTAGAAGTCTATAAAGAAGTCGTCCGTGGCCTGCAAGCAGTCATCGTCAATCCAAGTGGTATCGTTGGCCCCTGGGACTTTAAGCCTTCCCTGCTAGGTAAAACCATTATTGAATTTGCGCAAGGAAAAATGCGCGCATCAGTCCCCGGAGGGTTTGATTTCACACCGGTTCAAGACGTTGTACAAGGCCACCTTTTAGCGATGGAAAAGGGCGTGGTAGGCGAACGTTATCTACTCACTGGTGAGCAACACTCCCTGAGTGAAACCTTAGACTGGCTTGAGGAATATACTGCTGTTAGCAAACCCAAAATAGTCATTCCTACTTTTATCATGCAGAACATTGCCATCGTAAAAGACTGGATCGAGCGTAAATTTTTCCCGCATGTATATCCACGCTTTAACTACCACTCGATTCGCCTGTTAAATTGCGGCAAATATGGCACACATACTCGTGCGATAAATGAATTAGGCTTACAACCGACACCGGTAAAAGAGGCGTATCGTGATTCTGTACTCTGGTTTAAAGAGCATGGGTTTATTGAGTAATCTGAAGCCATTAAGGCAACCGTAAAGCACCAAACATTAGCAATGCACACGCAATATACTAAGGGAGATGGAAACAAATAATCACCCAATATTGCTAGTCTTTTTGTTTGTCTTCCATTAATATAAATAGGCGCATAGCAAGCTACGTAACTATTTCTGCAACGCAGAAGACGAACAAAAATCCTGCGCAATATGGGTAGTTTATTTATTGTGAGTTACCTTACACACGATTATGTTTCTCCACAAGCTCTTGATAAAGTGATCTGGCTTTTTGAGCGCTGGCATCAAATGCAAAGGCTTGCGCTTTTTTCAGGTATGCCGCGCTGGATGCTTTTAGCTCTGTTTCATGCTCAATCCAATAGTCCATTTTACTTGTTAAATTTTCCAGATTACCAGCAGAAAATAAAAAGTCATCATTCAATGCAAATTGTGCAGATGCACTATGCTCGGCATCGCTGATTAATGCGGGTAAGCCACACCCTATTGCTTCTAAAACAGCCATTCCTTCTAACTCAATCTCTGATGCATGTACAAATAAATCAGCGGTATTAAATAATGAAATTAATTTTTCCTGGCTAACGTATTCAAAAAATGCAGGATTAGGTAAGGTATTACCCAAATCAATCAGTTCAGAGCGCAGTGCCCCCTGCCCGGTTACGACTAACTGTATTTTATCTTTAAACCGGGATTGCTTAATCGCTTGCATCACTAAATCATGGCGTTTTTCCTTAGCCAATCGCCCAACCATTAATATAACAAACTTATCTTTGAACTCTTCTTCTTTAACACATTGTTTGGGTTTAAATTGCTTCGGCAAGCCATTTGATATAATTTCAACAGGCACCTGAATGGCAAATTTCTCCAGCATTTCCTTTCCAAAAGCACTGGGCGAAAAAACTAAATCAGCTTTATTGTAAAACGTGCGAATAAAAAACCGGTAAAGAAAAGCATTTAGCCATTCATAATCCAGTCCAATATTCCACATCAGGTTTTCAGGCTGCACATGAAAGCCGAAAACAACCGGTTTATTCATTGCTCGAGCAATTTTCAATGCCTGATAGCCTAAAAAGAAGGGAAACTGTATATGCACTAAATCTGCGTTTTTTATAGTATCGCGCAGTCCTTTTTTATTTGGCCAGGCAAATAAAAAATCCATCTCTTGCATTTGCTTTTTAGCAAACGGCACATAAAAAGCTGGAAAAATAACTTTATTGTCTTCTGGCTTTCCTGTACTAACGACGGTTAAATCATCTGATTTTTTGAAATAATCAATAAAGCGTCGTGTGGATACAACTCCTCCTGACTTTTCCCCGTCCACATTGTCTGCAACAAAAACGATTTTCAAAATGCTCTCTCCAAATATGAATAAATAAGGGAACTCATAACAAGCTCTATAGCTCAAACTACTCAGGGTAGTACGATGATACTACGCGTAGACTAAAGCCTACGTCCCAAAAACATGTCCCATTACGCAATAGCGAAAAAAAATGACACCTTAAACTCGATGTTCCAGTTTTTGTAGTATGTTGATTTTATTATCTATTTTTGATTTCGATAAAATTAAGTTTACCTTTAAAATCAATGCACTAACTTTTATTGCAACAAAATCTAGGTGCCTTCAAGCCCAGATATAGCTGGAAACTGGAACATCGAGTTAAAGAGGAATTCTTTTTTTACTAAATGCAGGTAAAACAATCAAAGTACAAATTAATGTAAATGAAATCCCGACTGCTAACAGTAACCCCATGCTTGCGATGCCCTGATGATTAGTAAATGCCAGGCTAGTAAAACTAAGTAATGTTGTTAATGAACTAAAAAACACGCCTCTCGCAGTACTGGTTTTTAATAAGTGCTCATAGGGCTCTAGGCCAGCATACAAACGATGCATTATATGAATTCCACTATCGACCCCCATGCCCATTAATAAAGGTAATGCAATAATATTGGCAAAATTAAAGGGGTTATCCAAAATCACATTGGTGGCCGCAGTCAGCAATCCAGCGAGTAACAATGGCCAGATGACTAATAGGGTATTGCGAAAACTTCTCAGAATAATCAATAAAACTAGGAAAATAGCAATAAATGCCGTAGCAAATGCCTGAATAAATACCTCGGTGATAACTTTTCCAGCGGCCAGATCTGAGACTGGCAGTCCAGTAACCGAGTTATCAATATTCTTTACCTCCATCGCAAACTCAGATAAATTTTCAGCTATATTGAGATCCTTCTTCGGACCAATAATCACTTTATAAATACCTGAATCACTCACCCAGTTGTTGCGAATATAATCAGGAATATCTTCTAGTTCAAAGGGATAGGCTAGCAAGCTAGCATTAAGCTGCTGCATGGTATAGGGAAATAAACCGAGAACACTGTTGTCCAGTTGCTGGTATATTAAGCGAGGCACTTCTGCAGCATCTGCAAAGTCTATAAACCCATTAATATCTTGCTGCAGTTTCTGTAATAATTCAGGTGTTGCATTACCGGAAGGCTCTGCGAGTGCTAAAGTAATTTTAGATTGTAGATCAAGCAATCCCTGCCTGGAATTCGCAGTTTCCATAGGACGGTCAAAATTAGCAAGATCTGCCCCAAGCATAAAACTTAAATCTTCTATAATTTCCAGTTTTTCATCCTGATTATTTGCGACAAAGCTACTCAGGGTAATGGTTTTCTTGACGCTCGGTTGCAACTTAATTATCGCGGCCAACTGATCGGCACTCTGCAGTGATTCGCTTAAAGCAATCAGCACAAAAGGAGATCTATCTTTTGATTTTAATAAGTCTTTAAAAGCGACAACCGATTCGCTGCTCTGATCTCTGAGATTGACAGGGTTTGAATCCAGATAAATATAATTGAGCGAAAATCCAGCAGCAATAGCCAATAGAATAGATATGTAACGAATACTTCTTGCAAATCGAAATGGAAAAGTACATAGCCAATCAGGAAGTCGGGTGACTTGTGTGTGCGAAAGTTGCTTTATCGAAAATGCTTTGAGCAAGGCAGGTAATAAACTTAATGATACCATCAAGCCAACAAACATGCCTCCACCCGAAATAAGTCCAAGCTCAGAAACACCTTCATAATCAGTCGGAATAAAAGCGAAAAAACCGATAGATGTTGTTATTGCACATAAGAAGAGTGAAGAACCCAAGATTTTGACACTCTTTTTGATCGCTGCTTCACTACCTAAATTATCATCCCAGCACTCCCGGTAGCAGAGACAAATATGAATCGCAAAATCGACACCCAGCCCAATATACAATATCGCAAAAGCAACGGACAATACATTTAAGTGCCCGACTGCAATGGTTGCAAATCCAGCGGTAAGAATAAGCCCCATCATCAGAGCGATAAGAGTGCATAACACTAGTTTGACAGAACGTAAGCCTAGAAACAGTACCATTATCACCAAAGCAAGTGCAAATAGACCAGAATAAACGGTATCTTCCGCAAGGACCCTCATTTCGTCCTCTTCCAATGCAATTTTTCCGGTAATACGAATACTAACTTGTGGGTCCTGTAATTGAATATCTCGCACGATGCTTCTTGCGAAGTCCATTGCACGTTCAACAGGCTTCATACTCTTAAAATCAGCAATGGGTCTGGCACTCACGATACTACGTAGGGTATTTCTATCGCCAGTCTCATTTACTGCCAGTAATTTTTGCCAGGATAAGTAATGTTTCTGATTTGATTGTACAGCAACCAGAGAGTGATCAATTTGCTCAAGTAAAGGGTTAAGGTTTACGGGTAAAACACCATCAGTGCTTTCCAGAGCTTTACCTAAAATATCTAGCAAACCCTGTAAATGATAGTTTTGCGATAAATGTCCAATAAAGGGCTGTGCATCAGCAAGTGTTGTAGATAAGTCATCTAACTTTTCAGTTTCTAGGTATAGCAAGCCCTGCTGCTTTAAGAATGCATTATCGTCAGGTATAAAAACATATTCAAACAGCTGAGTATTTTCTCTAAGGCGGTTTTCTAAACGTTTAGCAGCCATGGCTGTCTGTTCGGCAGTAGGTGATTCGACAACCAGCTGAATGGTTGCAGCGTCTTGAGGAAACGCCTGTTCCCAACGCATACGATTTTTCTGGAATGGCAGGTCCTGAGAAAGTAGTTTTGAGGTATCGGTATTGACACCAAGATTATGAATTGTGTAGTCTAAACTTGCCGTGCAAGTGATGATAAAAAGCAAAATCACCAGCCATGAAAAACGTAGTATTAGACTACTCCACCAGCTAAGAAATTTTTCCATTAAAGAGTTGGAATGCTGAGTCATATAATTTTTGTAAATGTTTGAGGCAAACTATTAGCCAATGTTTCCTGGCAACTAAACCTTATCAAGGCTATTTTGTAAGGAGATTATACACTGCAGAAATAATCCGCCTTTATTTTGTCACGAGCCATCAAGAAGCATACAACTCAATGGTGATATTGAATAGGTAAAAATAAGAATTGTTTATCGCTATTAAACCCCATCCAGATAGAAACTCGTCATTTTTAATTATCCAAAATATGGGACATGTAATATCAAATTTCTTATCATTATACTAACTGGCTTATCCAGATTTTTATGAAAATTAGAGAGAATTTTAAAATTACGACTTCCAAAGTGGTTGGGGTTTATATGTTTTTCATTTGTTACCGAAGAGATACAAAGGAATAGAACGTCAATACTGGAGTCCATTATTTTATTTCATAATAATTTGAGCGACACTCATTTCCGGCGTCTATCAATCCAGTCCCCTAGGAGGCTGTACTATGGGATGAAAATTAATTAACATGTGCATTTTTCTAGCGCCTACAGATTAGAACTTCATATATGCACAAGCTTTGCGTAGGTTGTAGAGGTGAGGCACGACCCTAGGCTGTCGAAGCCCCGCAACCTACGCTGTAGATATTGTTTAAATTCAATGCCTTAAGGTTTATAAAGCGAAAAAAATCGAAAAAAACAGGCTCTTCAACCTGTTATTTTACCACTTAACCAACAATCAATGACTTAGGAAAAATAAATTATTTATTAACCTCTATTTTATCAGCCTTTTGTCCTTAATTTTTTCTCGGCTTTTGTATTGATATTTTAAAAAAACATAAGTCACTCATTTAAAATAATAAAATTATATAATATTGCCCAGATAGTTATTTTTTATTATTATGCTAATAATGTTCAAAACAAGGAACATCTAAAAAGAGAAATTTATGTTAACGTCTAGAGTCAGCACTTCGACAGCCTAGCACAACCCCCCATATTTTGCCGCTAGCTATATGTGGCTAATACCAAGAGTTACCATGTGTTAACAGTGAAATGCGTGCCCCCTCTTGTTCGGTTTGTGCTACACCTGCAAGCTAAGGGAGATGGAAACAAATTATCATCCAAGATTATTGGTCTTTTTGTCCGTCTTCAAAGCCTGCGCAATATGGGTGGTTTATTTATTGCGCCTTACCTTACTTCCCAGCTGCTGTACTAGATTATTGACTTTATGATAAGCTTGCTAGAACTGCTTTTGCTTTTGCTTTTTGTCTTACTTTTATTTTAAATGATGCATGATTAGGATCTAGTTTTGCACCAATTGCTTTATTCAAATAACTTAAAGCCTGTTTATTTTTCCCTTGCTCTAATAAAAATTCAGCATAAAAATAATTACTAGCCACACCATTGGGGTTAACTTCTAGCGCTTTTCGCAAATACACTTCCGCTTCATCATTATCACCAAAGGCAATAGGCCAACCTGGTACTTTATAATACAAAACGCCCATTGTGACTAAAGCAGATCCTTCTCTCGCTTCAGGATCTAGATCTATCGCCTTGCTGAGCAAAATTTTAGCTTGCTTCACTAAACCCAGCGCCACAAAGCTGGAAGCATCTTCAGCCATGGTTAATAAAATGGCAGATTTCAGAATAAGCGGTTCTGCCTGGCTTGGGAATGCGGTTACTACATCACTTATATCTTCGGCTAGGCGTAAAAAAATATTTTTACGCTCAGGAGTCGAAGCAACAACGGTGGTATCAATCCAGCTTTCTTCTATTTTTGATACACGATCTTGCATTGAGTCAGCTGAAGCACTCAAGGAAAAAAGTAGCGAAAAAACAACAAAAAATAATTTATTCATGTAATAAGTATAGTATTCAGAGCTATTACATTCAAGCTTTATCACAAAACACTTAATATAAATAAAATAAATTTTTTATATACACTTGATAGATATAGATTAATATTATTAACCATATAATTTATATTGTTTATATGTGTCAATTTTATCACATCCTGTTGCACTTGTTGTATAATTACAACTAACTTAAATACCAAGCGATTGTCACTCTCCAAAAATTGCCTTGAACAAAACGACTATGCCGCACAAGAAATCAAGCTGGAATCAATGGAAACTGCTCACCAGAAAGGGCCGGCAAATATGGGCATACAAACCCACATCCAACGATATAGATGCGCACCTTGATAATGTAGGTCAATTTTCTAAACAGGATCAAACCGACTTTACTGAAGATTTTTCATTTGACCGTCAGCTTAACCCTACCTCAGCCGATAAAGTTTTCAGACAGCAAGCAACACAAGAAAATCATCTCGATTTTTCGGGGGAAAAACCATCATCAGATGATCAACAAGAGCAGCTATTGATTGATAGCCTCATTAAAGGCATGCATTATTTCAGTCAATTGCAGAGCGAAGAGGGTCATTGGCCCGGAGATTATGGTGGCCCTCTTTTTCTACTCCCTGGCTTATTGATAGCCTCTTATATTACAGACAGCCCTCTCCCTAAACCTCATCAGGAAATGATGAAGGTTTATCTATTTAATCATCAGCATACAGACGGTGGATGGGGTATGCATATTGAAGGACTACCGACGATGTTTGGCACAGTCATGCAATATGTTTCACTGCGCATATTAGGCGCGAATAAGGAAGACGCAAGACTCATTAAAGCCAGAAGCTGGATCAAAGAAAATGGTGGCGCAACGGGCATTCCTTCCTGGGGGAAGTTTTATCTTGCCATTCTCAACCTGTATCACTGGGATGGATTTAATAGCTTATTCCCTGAAATGTGGTTATTTCCCGAATGGCTACCAGTACACCCCTCAAGATACTGGTGCCATAGCCGCATGGTCTATTTACCTATGGCTTACTGTCAGGCAGAGCGCATTCAAGTCCCTGAAAATGATTTGATTCTGGCCTTAAGAAGTGAAATTTACGATGAAGACTTTGACTCAATAAACTGGGCAAAACAAAGAGATAAGATTTGCGAAAAAGACTGTTATACGATTCAGTCACCGATCCTGAAATGGATGAACCTGCTGACCAATGGCTATGAAAAAATCAGACCGCAATGGTTAAGAAACAAAACAACTGACTACCTTTTAAACTACCTGAATGCTGAAGATGCGCAAACCGAATACCTCAATATTGGCCCTGTTAGCAAAGCCATAAACTCTATCTGCATCTGGCATGCCTATGGCAAGGAATCTACACAGTTCAAAAAGCATGTCGCTCGCTGGTATGACTACTTATGGGTGGCTGAAGATGGTATGAAAATGAGTGGCTATAACGGTTCACAATTATGGGATGTTGCCTTTACAACCCGTGCCATGCTGGAGAGTGATTTAGGCCTGTTATTTCCTGATACTATTTATAAAGGCTATCAATTTATTGATAGCATGCAAATTCTGACAGAGCACGAAACCCATAAAGAATTTTTCCGCCACCCAATGATAGGCAGCTGGCCTTTTTCAACTGCCGAACAAGGCTGGCCTGTTGCTGATTGCACCGCCAAAGGTTTGAGTGCTACACTGGCTATCCAGAAAACAGGCATGTTTAAAGCAAGCATTAGCGATGAACGGATAAAACAGGCAACTGACGTTATTCTCTCCTATCAAAATAAAAATGGTGGCTGGCCAACCTACGAATTAAGCCGCTCGCCAAAATGGCTAGAAGTACTGAATCCCTCTGAAATCTTTGCAGATATCATGATTGATTATTCATGGACCGAATGTAGCGCTGCCTGCATTATTGCCCTACTGGAAATTCAAGAACGCTACCCAGATTATGAAGAAGCGAAAATACGTTTAGCAATCAGCAGAGGCTTGCAATATGTTGTCAAACAACAAAAACAGGATGGCTCGTGGTATGGTGGCTGGGCAGTCTGCTTTACTTATGCAACCTGGTTTGCCGTCGAAGCTTTAGTACTAGGCAAAGAGTATATTGACCCACAGATTAGCAAAATCAGCATTAACAAAGCTTGTCAGTTCCTCATTAGCAAACAAATGCCAGATGGCGGCTGGGGAGAAACTTATGAATCCTGTGCAAAAAGGGTTTACACTCAGGCCGACTCATCTCAGGTCGTTAATACTGCATGGGCTTTGCTTGCATTGCAAGCGGGAAAATCAACAAGCAAAGAAGTGGTACAACGTGGCATAGATTTACTATTACAACGACAGCTAGAAAGTGGAGACTGGGCGCAAGAAAGCATCTCTGGAGTCTTCAACTATAACTGTATGATTACTTATAGCTCATATCGAAATATATTCCCTATTTGGGCATTAAATCGATTTTATCAATTAAATGCTATTAAAATCTAACTATTCGTATTAAAATTAATTGGTTAAAGCCCAAGAAGAAGATTGCTTATGAACACACCACCTGAACATAATGATTTATTTGATATTTGCATCGTCGGTGCAGGTATGGCAGGCGCGACTATTGCAGCTTATCTTGCCCCGAAAGGCATTAAAATTGCGCTTATTGATCGAGATTATAACGAAAAAAGACGCATTGTAGGCGAGTTATTACAGCCAGGCGCAGTTGAAACATTAAAGAAAATGGGATTAGAGCACTTGCTCGAAGGCTTTGATGCACAGCCCATTTATGGCTATGCCCTTTTCAACAACGACCAAAAATTCTCGATTTCTTATAATGCCGATAACTCTACAGATTATCATGGCGTAGGACTCCATAATGGTCGTTTTTTACAAACCATCCGTAAAGATGTACTCAAAAACGAAACCATCACTCAGATTCATGGTACCGTCTCCGAGCTGATTGAAGATCAGAAAAATGTTGTTACTGGCGTAAAGTACCGGGAAAAGCACACTCGCGAGTTTAAAACGGTGCATGCAAAACTGACTATTACCAGTGATGGTTTTTTCTCTCACTTACGCAAAGACCTGAGCAATAGCAAGAAAACAGTTACCTCGTTTTTTATTGGATTAATTTTGAGAGACTGTGCTCTCCCTTTTTCTGGCCATGGTCATGTTTTTTTATCAGCGCCTACCCCCTTTATTTGTTACCCGATTTCGAGTACTGAAACTCGGTTACTGATTGATTTCCCAGGTGATAAAGCCCCTAAAAAAGATGAGATACAAGAGCATATATTAAATAAAGTCGCCCCTTTTTTACCTGAAGAATTTAAAGAGTCTTTTGCTAACGCCATGACAGAAAATGATTTTAAAATCATGCCCAACCACTATATGCCAGCAAAACCGGTCTTAAAAGAGGGAGCAGTCCTGCTAGGAGACGCTCTTAATATGCGCCACCCACTAACAGGCGGAGGCTTAACAGCAGTGTTTAATGACGTATATCTACTCAGCACTCATTTACTCTCTATGCCTGGTTTTGATAATCCGAAACTGTTGCATGAGAAACTAGAGCTCTATTATCAGGATCGGTATCACGCGAATACCAACGTTAATATCATGGCAAATGCACTTTATGGCGTTATGTCACATGATCTTCTAAAGCAAGGTGTATTTGAATATTTACGCAAAGGGGGAAGCAAAGCAGGTGGCCCCATAACGTTATTGGCTGGCCTCAACAGAAACCCAACGCTACTTATGAAACATTTTTTCAGTGTTGCTTTACTCTGCATTGGCAACCTATCAGGAAAAGGCAAAATGAGCCTGTCAAATGTTTTTCGCATTATCAAAGATGCATTCTGTATTATCAAACCTCTTGCGGCTAATGAGCTACGCCTTAGCTCATTTTACAAGAAAAATACTCAGCACTAATGCAACGATTAAAAGATAAAATCCGCGATATCCCTGATTTCCCCAAACCAGGCATTATCTTTAAGGATATTACGCCACTGATTAAAGATCCAGCAACTTTACGCCTGGCAGTTCATCAATTGATACAGCCCTTCCTAGGCAGTAGCATCACCGCCGTTGCCGGAATGGAAGCGAGAGGTTTTATCTTTGGCTCACTAGCTGCATGGGAGCTCAACCTTCCCTTTATCCCGCTAAGAAAACCTGGCAAATTGCCTTACGATGCACAAAGTGTTTCCTATGACCTTGAGTATGGATCTGCTAGTCTGGAAATTCATACAGACGCTTTAGATAGAAATGATCGCGTTTTATTGGTTGATGACCTATTAGCCACCGGGGGAACCGCAAAGGCTAGTTGTGAGCTTATAGAGAAACTTGGCGCCAGTGTAGACGCTCTTGCCTTTGTGATAGAATTAGATTTCCTGCAAGGTAGAAACAAGCTCG
Source organism: uncultured Methylomonas sp. (assembly GCA_964481455.1). Classification (GTDB taxonomy): domain Bacteria; phylum Pseudomonadota; class Gammaproteobacteria; order Methylococcales; family Methylomonadaceae; genus Methyloprofundus. The sequence goes on from CAYZUM010000005.1 coordinate 22,561, forward strand.
GAAATCACCCGATACATTCATTGCTACATTATTAGCAAGACTGGTTAGAAATGCCTGAACTACCAGAAGTTGAAACCACCTTACGGGGTATCAGTCCCCATATCCAAAACCAGATTGTTAGCCGAGTCATCATTCGCCAACCCAAATTACGCTGGCCGATCCCGCCAGAACTTCCCCAATTATTAGAACAGCAAATACTAAAAAGCCTAAGCCGCAGAGCAAAATATTTACTTTTACACTTTGAGTCAGGTACTCTGTTAATTCATTTAGGCATGTCCGGTAGTTTACGCGTGATAACAACAGACACCCCCGCCGCTAAGCACGATCATTTTGAAATCGCCTTTGAGCACCATAAGAGCATCCGCTTAACCGACCCACGACGCTTTGGTGCTGTTTTATGGCTAGGCACCAATTTCGATCAGCATTCATTACTCTGTAAATTAGGTCCAGAGCCATTAAGCGATCAATTATCAGGTCACTATCTGTACGAAAAATCCAGGCACAAAAAAGTCAGCATTAAGCAATTCTTAATGAATCAGGCGATTGTCACAGGTATTGGTAATATCTATTGCACAGAAGTACTGTATTATGCAGGCATCAGTCCCGTTCGTGCGGCAGGCAATATTTCATTAAAACGCTACCAAAATCTTGTTACGCAAATAAAAAAAACGCTTAGCGCTGCGATTAAACAAGGCGGCACTACACTGCGTGATTTTGTTGACAGCGATGGCAAACCTGGTTATTTCCAGCAACAACTTAGTGTCTATGGACGCTCAGGTTTACCCTGCATGCATTGCCATCATCCCCTGACTGAAATAAAACAGGCTCAAAGAACAACTGTCTATTGCAGCCACTGCCAAACATAACAAAATCAAAGCGATTTCCGGCCGCTTTCCCTAAAATAATGTCTCACTGAGTACAATACAAAATAGTAATACGGCTGCTGGGCGGGGCATTCACCACCCCGTCAATAGTGTTTATGATGACTATCACATTAAATATAAGTCCCCCTTAATCAACGAGATATTTATCGCAATAGTCATTTTTTCAGACTCCCTGTCTGACAAATTATACCCGTGTACATCAGACTATAAATGTGTAAGGTAAGGCGCAATAAATAAACTACCCATATTGCGCAGGATTTTTGTTTGTCTTCCATTAGTAGAAATAGGCGCATAGCTGGCTACGAAACTGTTTCTATCTGCTTTAAATTCGAACCAGAGTTTACAAGGGGGATGTTAATTTTAAGCAATGTATTAGGATGGATTAAACTCTCCAGCGTAGCGCAGATAACGTAACTCAGCAATTTTATATATCCCCTAAGCCGCTGTCATATTTTGTTATATGATAGATTTTTCCATCTTCCTTAACTTTATTTTCCAGATATCACCTCACGAAGTATAATTAAACTTAACATTGCTTAAAATTTTATCCAATCAATATGACTCAAGAAGACCTAACAAAAGAGAAAGTAAATCAGGAAACGTCCAAAATTCCATGGTCAGAATTACAACGTTTTTTTGCCCAGGGATTAGCAGTCTACATCTCCTCCAGTCTAGACCTGATCGATGTTGCAGATGCTTTCTCAAAAGACAATATAACGCTGGTAGACAAATGGATGCGCCAGCAAAAAGTCCATCTGGTAACCGACCAGCAAGCAGGAAAATGGATTCAAGAAGAGACACAAGTTTGGGCCGCAGTCGTTAAACCCTGGATCCTTATTCAAAATATTTAAAACTTTCAGCTCTTTTGCCTTGAAAAATCAAACAGCTTGTACCAAACTTACTAAACACTAAGCTGATCCCTGTTTAAAAAAGAGAACACAATGGAAAGAAATGACGCAATGTCCTTTATCCTTAAGTTATTAAAACTTATGCTGGATAAAGAAGGCTCTGACTTATTTATTACTGCCGGCTGTCCGCCATCAATAAAAATCAAAGGCATAATGACCCCTGTGTCAAAACATGCCCTCTCTGCAAATGACTCAAAAGCACTGACTCAGTGCATCATGAATGATAAGCAGTTAAAAGAATTTGAAGAAACAAAAGAATGTAATTTTGCCATCTCACCGGCCGGCCTTAGCCGTTTTCGGGTCAATGCTTATGTCCAGCAAGGCATGCAAGGACTGGTATTACGAACTATCGCCGCCGAAATCCCTAACTTTGATCAACTCGGACTCCCTTCGGTACTGAAAGACCTTATCATGTCTAAAACGGGCTTGATCGTCATGGTCGGTGGAACTGGTTCGGGGAAATCTACATCAATGGCTTCTATGCTGGATCACCGAAATGAAAACAGTTATGGTCATATCATCACCATAGAAGACCCTATCGAATATGTACACAAACATAAAAATTGTGTCATTATGCAACGTGAAGTCGGTGTTGATACTGACGATTGGGAAATCGCCTTACATAATACCTTACGTCAGGCACCGGATGTTATTGTCCTCGGCGAAATTCGAGACAAGCAAATCATGAATTTTGGTATAGAATTTGCCCAGACAGGCCATCTGGCCCTTGCAACACTACATGCTAACAATGCAAATCAGGCTATTGACCGGATTCTGGGGTTCTTTAACACAGATACACAAACAAAACTGATGCAAGATTTGTCCTTAAATCTGCGTGCTATCGTATCGCAACGCTTGATTAAGACAGTTGATGGTGGTCGATGTGCCGCTATTGAAATATTAATTAATACACCTCTTATCTCAGATTTAATTGCTAAAGGAGATGTACCAGGCATTAAGCCAATTATGGCAAAATCACGTGAACTCGGCATGCAAACCTTTGATCAAGCCATTTTTGCATTACATAAACAAGGCCGAATTGGCTATGCTGAAGCCCTAAGAAATGCAGATTCAGCCAATGAACTACGCTTACAAATCAAACTTGCTGGCGGCAATCAAGGCAATCAGAACGAGCTATCATTGCAGGCCACGGAAGATCATGAAGAGGAGGAGGAAGAGTAAAATAAGGCATCGTATAATCGGCTTTAAATTAGAACTAACATTCACGCGACACTCCAGCCGTTACACTTCACATACCACAAAAAAATAGATAGGCCGAGTTAGGCTGCAGATGGGTGAGGAAGCGTCAATCCTCAATCGGCAGTCATCCGCTTGAGAATCTTAGGTAACCCGCACCCCAAAAATACTATGGATATTACACCCTACATAAAATTAATGGTCGATAAAAATGCTGACAGTTTATTTTTAATTGCTGGCTCAGCGCCTCGTTTACGTTTGCAAGACCAGGAAAAAGCAGTCGGAAATAATGCACTAAGCATTGATGATCTCAATAAACTATTCGCAGAAATAACCACCGACACTCAAAGGTTACAGTTTTCCATTGATAAAGCGCTAAATTTTTCTGCACCGCTATTGGCTGAACAAAATTTTACGATTAAGCTAGAAGAACAACGTGGTGATCTCTCTATACTGATCAGTAAAGACACGCATAAACCCCATACACCACCCGTGACTGCCGCAAAAATACAAGTACTTGGTAACGCACCTAAAAAACAATTAGACATTCTGCCCTACCTAGAAAAAGTTGTACAACTAGAAGGTTCCGACTTATTTATTACCTCAGGCTCGCCTGTAAAAACAAAAATTCACGGTACCGCCGTTGAGTTAGACAGCTATCGACTGACTCCTGAGCATACCAGGTCAGCTGCTTTTGCTATTATGACTGAAGAACAGATAGAGGAATTTGAGGAAACCAAAGACCTGGACTTTGCTATTAGCCTACCCGATGACAGTGCCCGATTTCGAGTCAATGTCTTTTATCAACGCCGCACGGTAGGTATCGTCTTGCGCTTGATTCCGATGAAAATTCCAACGGTAAAGGAGCTTGATCTTCCTGACGTGCTTTCAGAGCTGATTATGGAAAAACGTGGATTATTGTTATTGGTGGGTGGAACAGGGTCAGGCAAATCAACTTCGTTAGCGGCGATGATTAACCATCGCAATATGAATACTGCAGGACATATACTAACCATTGAAGACCCGGTCGAATTTTCCCACCCCAATTTAAAATCTATCGTGAATCAACGTGAAGTAGGTGTAGATACCGCATCATATGCTCGCGCCTTAAAAGCCAGCTTACGTGAAGCACCTGATGTTATTCTTATCGGAGAGATTCGTGACCAGGAAACGATGGCCGCCGCATTGGAATTAGCTAACACCGGCCATCTGTGTATTTCGACCTTACATGCGAATAATGCCAATCAGGCAATGGAACGTATTATCAACATGTTTCCGCAAGTTCAACACAAACAACTCTTTATGGATCTTTCCAGCAACCTGAACGCAGTCATATCGCAACGCCTGATACCTGACTCACTAGGTAAACGATGCGCTGCAATAGAAATTTTAATCAACACGCCCCATATTGCCAATTTAATTTTAAAAGGCAGCCTAAATGAAATTAAAGAAGCAATGAAAACCAGTGGAAGCAAAGGAATGATGACCTTTGATGATGCCTTATTAGACTTATATAAAACGGAGCGTATCACTCTGGATGAAGCATTGAAAAATGCAGATTCACGAAATGATCTGGAGGCTAAAATTAATTTTGGTTAATGGCAATCGTACAAATAGTTCACTCGAATTCCGGTATCCTTCAATGATCAGTTTACACTTTGTCAGGAGTGCAATAGCTTTCGCTATTGCTGTGTATGGAAAAGGCAATAGCTCAAGATTTTTTACTCCTGCGAGACGGGATAAATATCCTGTCCAGAGCTTATCAATGGGGGTGTTTAGCCCTCACAAACACAACTTGTAAGCTTCGGTTATATAACCCGTAAGCCGGAATAGCGTAGCGTTTTCCAGCAAGATGTTTGTCATGTTGTTACTGGATGCATATCCCTAAAGATGGAAAACGCTATCGCCATTCCACCCTACGCACTACAAAATGTTAAGCAAATATTGCTAACACCCCAAGCAACCCACCCAGCATAACAATGAAAAACAAACCAACAAAAGAAAGTGCTGACAAAAACAAATAAAAAGGATTCACTAAAGGCCCAATACTAAAATACTGCCCAATAATATCATCGGCAGAATTGAGAATAGAACGAATCTCAAACATTTTCTTTGCCTGCCCCCAAAAGTTGAGCGCCCCTTTTTTACCTGATTTAATCGCATGCCAGCTTTGCGCTGCATCATCACTGACATCATCAATAAGATCTTCCGCTACTTTAGGAATGTCTTTAAGATTCTCTAAAGCAAACCAGATGCGGGAAAGAATCAAAATAGGCACCAAAGCCAACCCACTGATCGTCAAACAGACTATCAATGAAAAATATTGCAACTGGAAACAATATAAGAAAATCCAGAGACAGAACGCGGTTGAAATCAACAATAGAACCCCCAGCCCATCCGCTAAATCATCCACAAGAGGGAGTATTTTCTGGAATGCATCAATTAATTTACTATTTGTAGACGTTTCTTCAGTCATAACAAGCCTTTTCCACGTGGATTAAAACAGCAATACTTGAAAATAGAAGTTCATTATAAGTAACTGTGTATAATTTTACCAACCCGTGTATAGCGTAATTCTGCTTCCTTAAGAAAAAAAACTTATGTATTAACTCTTCACGAGGCTGGAGTTTTCTGTTCTGTTGAGCAATGAGTATAAAAATGATTTCAATACTTCATTAATAGCATATTTCAATATTTTTCCAGAAAATTTGGGATCAGGTCCCGAATCGCGAATAACTCCCTTCCCTTCTAATGATCCTTAGAATAGTCCTTAGGTAACTCGCAATAAATAACCCACCCATCTTGCTCGTCTTTTTGTTCATCTTCTGCGTGGTAGAAAAAGTTTCGTAGCCTGCTATGCGCCTATTTCTACTCATGGAAGACAAACAAAAATCCTGCGCAATATGGGTAGTTTATTTATTGCGCCTTACCTTAAAGGAGCCGCTTGATGCCTTAAATCTCAGACATAAAAAAAGCCCTGTTACCTTAATACGCAACAGGGCTTTTTTAAATATGGAGCTGGTGATGGGAATCGAACCCGCGACCTGCTGATTACAAATCAGCTGCTCTACCGATTGAGCTACACCAGCCAAAGAGCGAGTATTATAGACGCTTATTTCATGCTTGAACAGGTTTTTATTTGTAATTATTTAGTTATCTCACTATTCATTTAATAACATACCTGAAAAACGTGGCTGCATCTCACCAATAAGGGAGCTGGAAATAAATAAACGTCCAATATTGGGCAGTATTTTTGTTCGTATTCAAGGCGTAGTAACAGGCGCATAGCAGGCTACGCAACTGTTACTACAACGAAGAAGACGGATAAAAAGACCAGCAATCTTGGATGATTATTTGTTTCCATCTCCCTAAGCATAAACCTTGAGCAAAAAACGGGCTAAAGTCGCTCTCTACGCACTAACGATTCTAGCGTTATTTTTTAACGCGTTGTTTAGTGGGAGCTTTACGTCTATTATATTCTGTACGTTGAGTCCTAAAGGTTTTCCCTTTGCCTTTAATTCTATCGTCTTTGCCACCCTCTTTAGGCTGCCATGCTGGAATTAACTGCTGCTTACCATTTCCAATTAAATCAGCACGCCCCATGTTTTTCAAGGCTTCACGAATCAATGGCCAGTTTTTGGGGTCATGATACCGTAACAGAGCCTTATGCAAACGGCGTTGTTTAATTCCTTTAGGAATCGGCATGTCCGATGCTGTTTTGCGGCTTACTTTACGCAGTGTATCTTTACCCGAATGGTACATAGCTGTCGCTATTGACATGGGAGAGGGCAAAAAGGCCTGCACCTGATCCGCACGAAAACCGTTACGTTTTAACCATAAAGCAAGATTTAGCATATCATTATCTTCAGTCCCTGGATGCGCGGCGATAAAATAAGGAATTAGGTATTGCTCTTTCCCCGCTTCTTTGGAATATTTATCAAACATTTGTTTGAAGCGGTCATAGGTTCCCATTCCTGGCTTCATCATCTTAGACAATGGCCCTTGCTCGGTATGTTCCGGGGCAATTTTTAAATAGCCACCGACATGGTGTGTCACCAGTTCTTTTACATACTCTGGGGATTCGATTGCAAGGTCATAGCGTAAACCTGAAGCAATAAATATTTTTTTAATCCCTTTTAAAGCTCGAGCCCGTCGGTAAAGTTTAATTAACGGGGTATGATCAGTATCCAGATTTTCACAGATTCCCGGAAAAACACAGGACGGCAAACGACATGCGGCTTCTATCTTTTCATCTTTACAGGCTAAGCGGTACATATTCGCTGTTGGGCCGCCCAAATCTGAGATATGTCCGGTAAAATTTGGCGAGGTATCTCTAATCGCTTCAATTTCTTTGATAATGGAATCTTCAGAGCGGCTTTGAATAATACGCCCTTCATGCTCGGTAATGGAGCAAAATGAGCAGCCGCCAAAGCAGCCACGCATAATATTAACTGAGTGCTGGATCATTTCGAAAGCGGGAATATTCGCTTTACCATAAGTCGTATGCGGCAAGCGCGAATAGGATAAGTCAAATACGCCATCCATTTCACTCGTCGTCAGCGGTACCGGTGGCGGATTTACCCAGATATAGCGCTGCATATGTTTTTGCAATAGGGGGCGAGCATTACCCGGATTAGTTTCTCCATGCATCACGCGTGATGCATGAGCATACTGTATTGGATCATCTTTTACCGTCTCAAAATCAGGTAAGCGAATCACCGTCTTTGCACGTTGCTCATTACTGATTTTTGATCGTTCAGGCACGCTCTGCTGAGCTTCCGTTTGCTTATCTGCACAGACACTTTGTTCTTCCATTAGATAGGGACTTTTTGGCTTAATCACCTTGCCTGGTGTATCTATATCGGATGAATCTTTAATGCTCCAGCCTGTGGGAACCTGTTTGACAAAATGTACAGTGCCACGTATGCCTTTTAAATCGGTGATTAATTCACCTGCCGCTAAACGGTGAGCAATTTCCGTAATTTGTCGTTCAGCGTTACCATACACCAGCATATCCGCTTTGGAGTCCAATAATACAGATTTTCTGACTTTATCAGACCAGTAATCATAATGCGCAATACGCCTTAAACTGGCTTCGATCCCACCAATAATAATAGGGACATCTTTGTAAGCTTCACGACAGCGGTGCGAATAGACATTGACTGCTCTATCCGGCCGCTTCCCCCCTTCTCCATCAGCAGTATAAGCATCATTAGAACGAATTTTCTTATCTGAGGTGTAACGATTGACCATGGAATCCATATTTCCACCGGTCACACCAAAGAATAAATTAGGCCGCCCTAGACGACTAAAATCCTCTGCGCTATGCCAATCGGGCTGGGAAATAATTCCAACACGAAACCCCTGAGCTTCCAGTACGCGTCCAATCAGCGCCATACCGAAACTGGGGTGATCTATATAGGCATCTCCCGTCACTAAAATGACATCACAACTATCCCAGCCTAGAATATCCATTTCTGTTTGACTCATTGGCAATTCATGTGCCATACCGAAACGTTCCGCCCAATATTTCCGATAGGAAAATATATGTTTGGCGTCTAAAATATTCATGCTTTTATCACTCGTTTTAATACACTACCGTTATTTCTTTTAATATCTTTAATAAAATTAATAAATTCTATCTGATATTGCTCATCTAACTGCTTCGCGCGAGCTCTTAATGCCTTCATTGAGAAAACACTCACCTCTTCAGCAAAGGCAATAGCAATCACATTACCGCGTCCACGCACAGGCAGAAATAATAATTTCTGGTTAAATATCGTTGCCATTTCCCAGCTCAGTTGTTTGAATAAATCCTGTTTAGTACCCCACATATTTATCACTAATAGCCCCTGATGACTGAGTAATGCTTTACAGGCAGAAAAAAAATTGATCCCTTGTATAGTATCCGCCATGCCTTCGTGATCAAAGGCATCAATCAAAATGAGATCATGCTGCGCTGGCTTTTGCAGGCTTTGTTGCTTAATATACTGGGCTCCATCGCCTATTTTTACCTTTAATCGAGGTTCAAGCGGTAAAGCAAAAAATTGACGGGCAATTTTGACAATAGACCGACGAAATTCTATTGCTTTTATCTGACACTCAGGAAACTCATTCAGCAGGTATTTACTTAATAAACCTCCCCCTACACCTATCATCAAGATATTTTCAGGTTGCTCTTTAAACAACAACCAAGCCATCATTGCTCTGACATATTTCGAATGCAACTCATTCGGGGCATTGAGCAGCATACTGCTTTGTCTGGGGTGGGACCCAAAATGTAAAGCGCGTACACCATCAGTCTCGACTATTTCAATAAGGCCCTGCTCATCTTGCTCTTGATGGATCAGTAGGCCGTCGTATTTGTACATAAATCACTAAAAAGGGAAAACCTAGCGCCTACCTGCTTCTGTATTACCGATAAAATCAGGAAGCTCTCTACACTATTTGCGCGAGCTAAAACCTACTATTATACTCGGAATTTATTTCTTGTTCTTGCTTATTCAACGTTTTGTAAAATATCAGGTTTTCATCAATAACTTTATAATATCCTTTTAAAGTGGTCACTCACAAAGATAAAACGATTTTTGTATTATCAAGTCATTTAACCCAAGCAATCCCCCTTCCTTAAACTCGATGTTCCAGTTTTTGTAGTACGTTGATTTTATTATCTATTTTTAATTTCGATTAAATTATGTTTTCCTTTAAGATCAATACTTTAACTTTTATTTCAACAAAATACGAGGTCCTTCAAGCCCAGTTATAGCTGAAAACTGGAACATCGAGTTAAAGGCTTATTTTCCCCACAGACAAATTTATAATACGTATATTTTTGCGTATAAATTATAATTTAGCAGATAACATGCATAATTTTACAGATTAATAACGATCACTAGGCTAAGCAACTTAGGAATGGGAATAAAATAACGTGTGCATTTGACTCAGGATTTTTGTTTGTCTTCGAGGCGTGGAAACAGGCGCATAGCTAACGACGTACCTGTTTCCGCAACAAAGAATACGGACAAAAAGACAAGCAAGATGGGTGTGTGTGTTGCGAGTTACCTAAGGGAGATGGGAATTAATAATTATCCAATATTTAAAGCTGATAAGCGAGTTTAAGGGATATTTCTAGGGAGTTTTAGGTGTCCTTCAAATGCCTATGTGAAATGCGGGACATATAGAAACCGTAGAGCGGACTTCAGTCCGCACGGTCTATAAGAGTCATAGCGGACTAAAGTCCGCTCTACGTTCCAACATGGTATGTAAGTAACCATAATTATTCTAACATTTCTATATTTTTGAATGACCGCTCTAAAATGGTCATTTTTTACACTCCACATATTCCGTGGTTTAAGCTGTGGGTCATGAAAAAAAACAAATATGAAGCCATTTTATGGATTTAATAAAATGTTAGGATAATTTTGGTCGACTACTTATTGCTCCGTATTTTTTGCGAGACGGGGTATTTTTTGTCATACAGAGAGTTTTAAAAATTATCAATGGGATAAGAATATCTCGTCCATTATGTTTAATGTGTTTGTAATGATAAACGTTATGGACGGGGTGAATACCCCGTCCAGCAGCAGACGGGACATATTGACAGGAGTGAAATAGCTTAAGCTATTGCACTCCTGCATAGGGTGCTGAATCTCCATAGTCTCGCCTTAAGCTGTTAGCCGCAAAAAATGTTCTTATTCCAAGATCTTGGCGCATTAGCCTGAAAAATTCTTTGTAAATATTAGGATGCAAAACTAAAAATAACACTCCATCTTGCAAATGAGAATCATTTGCATTATTATGTTTATAAAGTTTTATATTTAAAGGAATACTTTATGCATCTCGAAAATAACCCTAAATGGCATAGAACACCACTATTGAGTTTTATTTCATTCATAAAAGTGCCCCAAATTCACAGTAAATTTGTTGTTATTAATGAGAATTGTGATAACCCGTTAGCGCCAGATAAATCAATCGCACAAATGAGGCAAAAAAAAGATAGCCATACACTTCTTAGCTCCATTCGCCTGGAAATCAGCATAGAAAAAATAAATGAGCTCATAAAACACAAGCAAATCTGTGCTGCAGATATTCGCTGTTTAGACACCGACTCAAAGCAATGCCTATCAAAACTATACTTACAAAATTGCCTGACAAGAATTGAATCTTAAACCTGTTAGCGATTGCATTCTACACATACTCCCATTT
>CAYZUM010000006.1:0-32243 GCA_964481455.1 uncultured Methylomonas sp.
GGACTAAAAATCATCACTTCGCTAAGCTCCGTTTCCCTGATTTTCAGCGGGGGTGGTCAAGATAGCATCTTAACGAAAAAAGATACTAACTGATTAATGATATATATTTTTTCAATTTGCCTAGTCAAGATCTCTGGGATTGCAAAATATTATTCGGGAGTGCAATAATTTTATCTATTACTCTTTCGGAAATAGCTGAAGCTATCTCACTCCTGTCGCATCACGTCCCGCTTTGTAACCATTCAGCCCCCTATTGCATTGTAACCAACTGATATTAATTGAAAAATAATCTGGCTATTTTTATTGGCCTTCACTCATAATCAATGGCTTACGATTAATTCGGTATTTATGATGCTATTTTGGCCGTCTGTAACACACTGTAATTTATGTTGTTTAGGGGTCTGAACGGCTACAGCCTCGATGTTGTTAGAAGAATGCTCATACATCGGAGATAACAACATGAAACCAGTTAGTGTAATGATAATTGCTCGTATCAATTGATGAGATTACATCAATTACCCTAATAAACTCTCAGAGTTTGATTATTCGATATTTATATCATATACTTAAATTCCAATAAAGTTATGCTTAAAAGGAAAATTACCATGCTAAAACCTTACTATTACAGTGCATTTTTGTTAAGTGCTATTATTTCAGGCAATGCATTTGCAGATTGTACAACACCCATATATACTGCTGCTGAACTTAGTGCCGCGCTTGGGGGAAACACTATTTGTTACGCAGGCTCTCAGGAAGAACATCATACAGGTGGTCAATTATGGGATACTAAATCTAGCACTGACCCAACTGACCCAACAAGACAAATCGGCTCTTGGGGAGTTATTAATAATCATCCCGCGGCTGCTCAAATTGTATACTCATATTTTAAAGGAACTGATTTAGCAGGTCCTTTCACTTTTACACCACACAATGATGGGGGCAGTAATATTTCATTCTGTATCGGCAGCACTGTCGCACAGGCAGCAACTATTGTAGCTGGCAATGGCTGCTAATTTCTTTAAAATTATATATCGGCCATAATCAGGTTACCAATATTAGACGGGGCATTTAATGTTTTGCCGAAATGTAAAAGCAGAAGCAAGACATTCCTGTCATTTTGTCCCATCTATGGGCAGCCTATAAACATTATTATTCGAGGCATTATTGTGCTTGTCCACCATTTTAGTCATTCAATCGATGAAGCAAGAACAAAATGCCTTTAATAAAGTCACACAGATCTCTGTCTTTCTCTTTTGCTTACGCACTTTTTATCATATATGGTAGCCTGGTTCCACTAAATTACCACTTCATTCCTTTTGAAGATGCGTTACTATCCTTCCAGCATATCCCCTATCTGGATCTAGGGGCTAGGTCTAGAGCTGACTGGATCTCCAATATTGTTTTATATTTACCACTAACCTTTTTTTTAGCCTCCTCCTTTGCCAATAGAACAAAGTCTTTTCAATTATTTATCAGTTCCGTATTCATTCTTGCTTTTAGCCTGACACTCGCCGTCACAATTGAGTTTTACCAACAATTTTTCCCTCCCCGAACCGTCTCGCAAAATGACTTAATAGCTGAAACGATGGGGAGTATTATTGGCCTGGCACTATGGTTTGGATATGGGAAGCACTTACAAAAGCTGAATTCTCAAATAATTCATGGCGGTAAACAAGCATTGTTTGCCAGTGCTATCTTATATGTATTAGCTTTTTTGGCTATCAGCTTTTTCCCTTATGATTTTGTCACCTCGCTTCAAGAACTAACTGACAAGTTCACCAATGGTAGTGATGCATATTTTATCTCATCCAGTTGTGGCGGTTTTATATTCTGTAGCACTAAATTAGTGGTAGAAATTTTTATAACAATCCCGCTAGGCATCTTTTTAGCAGTGTTACTCGGAAACCATCCTCGAAGACGATCAGCAGTCATTATTATTGGCTTTATACTTGGCATCGTTATTGAAATAATACAGCTTTTTCTTATTTCTGGTATCGCTCAAGGGATATCAATTTTTACACGAGTTTTTGGATTAGGCCTCGGCGAGTTTCTTTATACAAAAATATGCTCTTTAAAGAAACCATTTATGACGGTAAATTTAAAAAGATACCTCACCCTGGCATCCATTCCCTATTTTTTATTATTAGCGCACTTAAATGGCTGGTCACTTTCTGCTCATTCAATTTCATTCTCGGTCACAAAAAAACTAGAGGCACTAAACTGGCTCCCTTTTTATTATCATTATTACACCTCAGAAGCTGTCGCTCTGACCAGTCTGCTTAGCGTCTTTGCAATGTATTTACCGATAGGACTTGGTGTCTGGTTATGGCATTACAATAAGCAAAATAAATCTTATAGAATCACTGCGAGTTTACTTGCCTTCAGTCTTTGCGCCCTTATTGAAACAGGGAAACTATTTTTTGCAGGAAAACACCCGGATCCAACCAACTTAATTATCAGTTTTGCATCTGCCTTTATAACCTATACACTTGCTGACCTGATATACCATTGGTTTCACCAAACTAAAAGTAACCCGCATAGTCAGTATAATGAAATTCAACGGGATCCTTTAAGCGCCCCTTCCTCCACCCCATCATTCCCTAAGCCTGCATACCAAACTAGTAATACATTTGCAAAAGTGTCAGCCTTTGCCCTTGTTGCCCTCCTATTATGGAAAATAACGGCATATCCAGGCAGTACATCTGTGCTAACAGGAATGCTTGTGCTCTATGGATTCCTACTGCAAAAATATTCACATGCATGGCTGATCGTCATACCTGCTCTTTTACCCATCTTAGACTTTTCCCCCTGGACAGGCCGACTTTTTTTTACCGAATTCGATTATTTCGTCGTCTTAACGTTAGCGATAAGCTTATGGTATAACCGGTGGAATTCCCCGCTACGAACTATCAAGCCACTCACGTTAATATTTTTAAGCCTTTATATGTTCAGTTATTTTATCAGCCTACTTATTGCTTTATTGCCCCTACAAGCAATTGATGCCAATACATTTACTAATTTTTACAGTCAATATAATAGCTTAAGAGTGGCTAAGGGACTAGCTTGGGCAAGCCTGCTTTTACCTCTAATATGCTTTAAGCAGCACTCCCCAAAAGATATAAAAAGATATTTTACTTACGGAATTCTGACCGGCTTAACGGCCACCGTATTAGCTGGCCTTTGGGAGCGAAGCATATATACTGACTTATTCGATTTCTCATCTGATTTTCGCATTACATCTACTTTCTATAGTATGCAGACAGGAGGCGCTCCCCTAGATGCATACCTTTTATTAAGCATCCCGTTTATCTTTTTATTGTTAATAGAATCTAAAAACAGTACTATTCGCGCTTTATTTGCAGCACTCCTTTTTAGCGCTAGCCTCTACACTCTATTAGTCACCTATTCCCGAGGCACCTATATTGCTTTTGTTTTGACTGCAATTGTTATGGTAATTGGATTGACAATTTGTAACAAAGATAAAATTGCAGAGCACTGGAAAAAAGCACTATGGCTACCTCTATTTTTGGTACTCACAACAATAATTTCAATTCCTGTTTTAAAAGGTTCATTTATTCAACATCGTTTTAGCCAGGCTTACCAAGAAGTGGATACCCGTACTAGTCATTGGGTCAACGCAATAAACATGATGGATTCAAGCTTTCTCACCTCATTATTTGGTATGGGTCAAGGCTCATTTCCAAGAACTTATTTATGGAACAGCTTTGCAGGTCAAGCTCCAGCAACCTTTTTATTAAAGCATGAAAATAATGATAACTTTTTACAATTAGGGTCTGGCAAGCCTCTCTATATAGAACAAATCATAAATATTTCAGCTTATACCTCATATAAACTAGAACTGGATTATCGAATTGACTCTATCAATAGTCGGTTAAATATTTCAATTTGTGAAAAAGCAATTCAGCACTCTTTCTACTGCCAAAAATTTGATTTAATTCCTCCTCAAATAAACACAAGCTGGCAACACTTTGAACACACTTTTAACAGCCATAGCATGGGGGATTCATTTCGCCCAATAAAGCTAATACTACACAATAGTCAGCCAGGTACCCACATTGATCTAAAAAATATTTCTTTAAGCTCTGTTTATCATGATAACTTACTAAAAAACGGGGACTTCTCAAAAGGCATGGATCACTGGTTCTTCACAGCTGATGATCATGTCCCATGGCGTACAGAAAACCTCTGGATACAAATCCTTTTTGATCAGGGCTGGGTAGGGCTAATGACTTTTAATCTACTATTGTTGTACATTTTTGTCTATCTATATCGACACTCTCGAAAACAAGATTATTATGCGGTCATCACTTTAAGTTCCTTAAGCGGGTTCTTAGTCCTGAGTGTTATCGACAGCACACTTAATCAGCCAATCATTTCGCTACTATTTTTCTTAATTGTGTACATTCCCCTTTTCAAAACTGACAACAAAAATCGCTAGTCATACTTTCAAAAAAAGCTATGAATAATCACTGGCATCAACGTCGAATGAACGTTAGTCTGCCGGCGCCTTATCTCGCGTGTAATTTCTATCGATTATTTCACCTAAAGCGTTCGAAAACGTGTAGAATACGCTCCCTTTTAAAGATTTTACTTATAAAATTCATTCAGCCAACAAGAAAAATTTGGCTGATGGCGACTCTCTATCCGCTTCAGCTTAGAATGATAGATACTTGCCAGTTTTAACTCTGGAATAAATAATGCTAACAACCGCAAATATCACCATGCAATTTGGCGCCAAGCCGCTCTTTGAAGATGTCTCCGTTAAATTTGGTAACGGAAATCGTTATGGGCTCATCGGCGCCAATGGCTGCGGCAAATCAACCTTTATGAAAATCCTATCGGGGGATCTAGAGCCTTCAGTAGGTAACGTATCAAAAAACCCACATGAACGAATCGGTAAATTAAAGCAAAATCAATTTGCCTATGAAGAATATGCTGTTTTGGATACCGTCATCATGGGTCATGAAGAGCTATGGGCAGTAAAATCAGAACGAGATGCCATTTATGCAAACCCGGAAATGACAGAAGCTGACGGCATGCGTGCTGCTGAGCTTGAATCAGAATTTGCCGAAATGGATGGCTATACTGCTGAAGCGCGTGCCGGCGAGTTATTAGCCGGGGTAGGTATTCCGCTAGAGCAACATTACGGCCCAATGACTGCTGTGGCTCCTGGCTGGAAACTACGTGTATTACTCGCACAAGTATTATTCTCAGAGCCTGACATCATGTTGCTAGATGAACCGACCAATAACCTTGATATCAATGCTATCCGCTGGTTAGAGGACGTACTAAACGAACGTAAATGTACCATGGTCATTATCTCCCATGATCGACATTTTCTTAATAGCGTCTGTAGCCACATGGCTGATATGGACTATGGCGAATTACGTTTATACCCAGGCTCATACGATGAATATATGACTGCAGCCACGTTAGTAAATGAACAATTGTGGTCTGACAATGCGAAAAAGAAAGCGCAAATTGCTGAGCTAAATGCTTTTGTCAGCCGCTTTTCTGCCAATGCATCAAAATCAAAACAGGCCACTTCTCGAGCCAAACAAATTGATAAAATCGAATTAACGGATATCAAACCTTCTAGCCGTAAAAATCCTTTTATACGTTTTGAGCAAACTAAAAAACTACACCGTTTAGCGCTAGAAGTAGACAGCCTAGGTAAAACATATGATAAGGAGTTGTTTAATAACCTAAACCTAATGATTGAAGTAGGCGAACGGGTCGCCATTATCGGGCCAAATGGCATTGGAAAAACAACTCTATTAAAATGCTTGATAGGCGATACAGATCCCTCGGCAGGCAAGATAAAATGGTCTGAAAATGCAGAACTCAGCTACTATGCACAAGATCATGCCTCTGAATTCTCCAATAATGAAGCATTATTTGACTGGATGGAACATTGGCGCAAGCCTAGCGATGATGATCAAGCGGTACGCAGCATATTAGGTCGCCTGCTATTTTCTCAGGATGATATTGATAAAAAAGTGCAAGTGCTTTCAGGCGGTGAACAAGGCCGGATGATATTTGGTAAACTGATGTTGCAACGCGCAAATATCATGCTGATGGATGAACCCACTAACCACCTGGATATGGAGTCGATAGAATCACTCAATCTTGCACTTGAGAATTACCCTGGAACACTCATTTTTGTAAGTCATGACCGGGAATTCGTTTCTTCCTTAGCAACACGCATACTAGAGATGACACCGATAGGCATCGTGGATTTCAAAGGAACTTATGAAGAATATTTAAATAGCCAGAGTATAGGATAAGCCGAGGTACGAAGCGCATCAATCACAAAAGGTAGCTTCCCCCTAATAGAGCTCAACAACGGCGTTAGGTAACGCGCAATAAATAATCCACCCATATTGCGCAGAATTTTTGTTCGTCTTCAAGGCATAGAAATAGGCGCATAGCTGGCGACGTAACTATTTCTATCAATAAGAAGGCGGACAAAAAGACAAGCAAGATGGGTGGGTTATTTGTTGCGAGTTACCTTAATGTAAAGCATATTATTGTCTGCGGGCATTATGGTTGTGGTGGTATTAAAGCGGCTTATGAGGGAAAAGAACTGGGATTAATTGACAACTGGCTAGGACATATTAAAGACGTTTATCGTTGGCATAAAGATGAAATTGATGCTCAAGCAACAGAAAAAGATAAATTAGACTTGCTCTGTGAAAAAAATATCATCGAACAAGTGGCTAATGCTTGCTACACAAGTATTGTGACACGCGCCTAGCAGGCAAATAAAGATTTAACAGTGCATGGCGGGATCTACTCCATTGAAAATAGTTTGCTAAAACCCCTTGATGCCGAAGTCAGTGCGAGTAATCCAATTAATTCAACACATGCCTTGATCAGTAAAAGCAAGAATAGCTATTCTACACCCAGTAATTCTGCAATTTTTTCTTTATACTGTTGATGACTTAACACGCCGCTAATACCGGTTTTATGATGCCCCCTATCAAAAAAATAGGTTCTAGGTAATTCACCATACCAACGACTATCAATTGCATAGCGTAAGGCGGGTGAATTATCTTCGGCAAAGCCCCATTGCTCAATTGTCTTTAGCTTTTCATGTTTGATAATCTGTTGCATTTCCTGATAAAACTCTGGCCCATCAACAGATAGCATAATAATATTCAGTTTTGGATACTGCTGGTGAATCTTCTGAATAAGCGGCATCTCTTCAAGGCAGGCAGAACAGGTGACCGACCAAAGAACTAGAATCAAAGGTTGAGCATTATATTCTTTGAGAATTTGCTGATACGAATCATGATTAAAGACCTTAATACTAGCATCTTCTGCATAGATATTTGTGGTCATAAAAAGGCTACAAATAATCATGACTTTTAACATAAAGGTCATTGTATTACCTCAATTATTTGATGCCCTTCATTTTTCGTCACCCAGGATAAAAAGACTTGTCCTTTATTTCTCAACAGTTTTGGGTACCCAGTGGAAGATAAACTACTCGAAACTTTTTTAGCAGCTTGCCATGTTTCACCTCTATTTCTCGATTGCTGGCTATAAAGGCTAGTCTCAGTCCCATTGTATTCTGTCCAGGCTAATACCACTCGCTCGTCAACAGTCACCACATCAGGGTGACTCGGTAAAAATTCACTATTGCCCAGTGGCATAGGTGTTGAAACAGTTTCAGCATAATTATCTGTTTGCGCATAAAAAATACCCTTGCGCTTATCACCCAGAGAAAACCAGGTAAAATGACTTCTTCCCTGTTCATCAATGACTAAAGCAGGCCCATGCTCTGGGCAGGCATCTATCACCCAGTGATCATCAGAAATACGTTTAACACTCCCCCATTCACTTGCAGAGTTTCTGCTTAGTAAAACATGGTCTCTTGCTCCATCTGCAAGCACCATGCGTATTAATAATACCGGTTGACCTTGCTCAGATAAGCTGATCGCTGTTCGACAACAACTACAGACTGAATGTGTCATGAGTTCATTGTTAAGTTGTCCAATAGTATTACTGTTTGTTTGCGCATGATACAGTGAGATGATGCCTGATCCTGATTGGCTGTTTTCCGCCTTATGTCGCATATCATGCCAAAAAAAATGCACGTTCCCTGCTTTATCCAGCAACATTTGATCCATGTAATGCATATCAGTGGTCGCCTGATTGCTGATGAAAACAGGCCGTGAAAAAGTTATACCCTGATCATCTGAATAGCTTAAGTAACTGGTCGATTTTTGTTGCTCATCAGCATAATAAAGAACCAAAATACGTCCCGAGTTTGTAATGCTAATAGCAGGAGGATTTTCAGGCCAAGCACTGATTTTCTGTACCTGATGGTTGACTTTAACGGGAGCACTGTAACTGATGCCTAGATCTTTTGAATAGTCTAGATAGACAAAATCATGGGCAGGTAATAATCGCCATAAGGTTCCATCCTGAGCAAAAGTAACCGCTAGAGTATTTTTAATCACTTTAACAGGAAGTCCACTCTCTTTGTCAGTCGCAGCATGACTAACCATAGCAAATAAAAACAACGTCAAATAAATAATAAGTTGATTTTTCATAACTCAAACCCCTTTTGAAAACTTAGGGCTGTGACACTATAACTTGCACATTCCTAAAAACAAAAAAAGCCACCCGCTCAAAAAACGGATGGCTTTATTTCACAAGCTAAAAACAGGGTAGGGTTATTAAACCCCTTTTAACTATTTTTTTGCTTTCTCACGTTCTTGAACTTCTTTAATGACTTCTTCTGACACATTTTTAGGACATGGTAAGTAATGTGAGAATTCCATAGAGAATTGTCCACGACCCGATGTCATTGTGCGTAAATCACCAATGTAACCAAACATTTCACTTAAAGGCACTTCACCTTTAATACGAACACCTGTTACACCTGCTTCTTGTCCCTGGATCATTCCACGACGACGGTTTAAATCACCAATCACATCACCTACATGATCTTCTGGCGTGAACACATCCACTTTCATGATAGGTTCAATCAATTGAGGACCCGCTTTAGGAATTGACTGACGATACGCTGATCTTGCTGCAATTTCAAACGCAACGGCTGATGAATCCACAGCGTGGAAACCACCATCTAATAAAGTAACTTTAAAATCCAAACAAGGGAAACCTGCTAATACCCCTGTATCAATCATGCTTTTAAAACCTTTTTCAACCGCTGGCCAGAATTCTCTAGGCACGTTACCACCGGTTACTTTTGACTCAAAAACAAAACCTGTCCCTGGCTCACCTGGCTCAATTTTATAATCAATTTTACCAAACTGACCCGAACCACCTGATTGCTTTTTATGTGTGTAGCTATCTTCAATTGATTTAGTGATTGTTTCACGGTAAGCCACTTGAGGTTTACCTACTTCTACATCAATACCGTGTGTACGCTTTAGAATATCCACTTTAATATCTAAATGTAACTCACCCATACCCCGAAGAATCGTTTCACCTGAATCTTCATCCGTTTCAACACGGAAAGAAGGATCTTCGGCAACCATTTTACCAATCGCGATTCCCATTTTCTCAGAACCTGCTTTATCTTTAGGCGATACCGCAATTGAGATAACTGGATCTGGGAAGACCATAGGCTCTAGTGTTGCAGGGTTCTTAGGATCACACAAGGTGTGCCCTGTTTGTACCTTTTTCATGCCCACAATCGCGATAATATCACCCGCTTGCGCGTTGTCTAACTCAATACGTTCATCGGCATGCATTTCTACCATACGACCGACACGCTCAGTTTTACCCGTATAGCTGTTAAGAATCGTGTCACCTCTATTCAGTTTACCTGAGTAAATACGTACGAAAGTTAATGCACCGTAACGATCATCCATAATTTTGAATGCTAAGGCACGGAATGGTTTATCGACATCGACAATGGCAAATTCACCTGTTTCTTCACCTTCCTCATCCACTTCCGGCTGAGGCTTAACTTCCGTGGGTGAAGGTAGATAGTCAATCACTCCATCCAATACTAATTGAATACCTTTATTTTTAAACGCAGAACCACAATAAGTCGGGAAGAAATCAAGATTGATTGTCCCTTTACGGATACAGGCTTTAATGGTTTCTATACTTGGCTCTTCACCGTCCAGATATTTTCCCATCGCATCATCGTCTTGCTCAAGCGCAGTTTCGATTAATTTTTCGCGCCATTCTTCAACCAGATCAAGCATATCGGCAGGGATATCTTGTATTTCGTAGTTTGTTGGATCACCTGAGCTATCCCACACCCATGCTTTACGCGTTAATAAATCAACCACCCCAACGAAGTCATCTTCTGTTCCAATCGGAAGAACCATAACGAGCGGGTTAGCACCCAGTACATCTTCAACTTGCTTAACGACTCGGTAAAAATCAGCACCTAGACGATCTAACTTGTTAACCAGAATAACCCGTGCAACTTCTGAGTCATTCGCATAACGCCAGTTAGTTTCTGATTGTGGCTCTACACCTCCTGAGCCACAGAATACACCGATACCACCGTCTAATACTTTTAACGAACGGTATACCTCAATAGTAAAATCAACGTGTCCCGGAGTATCAATAATATTAAAACGATGCTCTTTCCAGAAACATGAAGTTGCAGCAGACTGGATAGTAATTCCACGTTCTTGCTCTTGTTCCATGAAATCGGTTGTAGCCGCTCCATCATGTACTTCACCTAACTTATGGATTTTACCAGTAAGCTTTAGGATACGTTCCGTTGTTGTCGTTTTTCCCGCATCAACGTGCGCGAAAATACCAATATTTCTATAAAGAGATAAATCTGTCATTGTTGTACTCTAAAAGGTAGGTATAAAAACCCGTTCTATAATTGCTAACAAACCAATTAATGGGGGTCTATCGTCAGTAATGCCTAGCACTACTGAGCCCATTATTGAAAAGCGGCCTATTTTACCCTAATTTACCCGCAAAGAGATAGGGCAACAGCATAATTTTATTTTACGCGCCAAAAGATTGATTTAATAAGTCATTGTCTAATTTTCCTGCTCGAAAACTATTACCTGATTCGACTGCTGTCACAATCACGCTTGCAGGACTAAATAACATGCCATCAATTTTAAAAAAATCATATTTTGCATCTTTAAAAACCTGGGCAAAAGGCTTGCCATAATCTTTAGAAGTAGAGCTAGGCAGTGCAGTGGCTAATTTTTCCGCCTCTTCGTCAGAGCCTTTTACAAAAATATGTACCTGACCGGCAAATAAAATCGCATCATTGGTGCGTCCCATTGCCTGCACAAAATCAGGGTGTGGTGGGCAAACTGGCGCGCTTCCCATGCCGTCTATAATATTCTCTAATGGAAAATGTAACTCATGCGCTTTATGCATCGCTACTTCTAATACACGCCCAACCACTTGTACACTCCCCGCCAAACTGCTGGTCGGGGTCACGATAATGGTTAATTTATCAAATGTAACACCACAGGCTTTAGCAATTTTTTCAACAATTTCTACCGGCGGAATAGCATCGTTCTCTATCACCAAAGTGGCTGTTTCCGCAGTATCTGTATACCCCAGTTCGCTGTATAGCTCTTCAACAGGCAAGGTTTTACCCTCTTTTTCCTTTGTTGCCATCGCTCTGGCAGGCCCAGAACCGAGTGCAAAATATTTTTCATGAGATAAGCTCCAGCCAGCATATTGACTGCCTAAACAGGCGAGCACAGGGTTGCTGGTATAAACCGTAATGCTTAAGGGCCAATTTTCAGTATAAGTGCTGTGCTCAATAGAAACAGTCCCCATCCCACCTAAGCAAATTTCGGTAATAATGCGCCCTGCTTCAAGACCACCGGGTACCTTAATACCCGCATCAATAATGGTACAACCATTATCCATTGTTTGAATATCCAGTCTTAATTTATCTGCATTATCAATTAATTCCTGCACTAGGGGTTGTGCCAGTTTATTAACGCTCGCGGTGTGTTGCATAGTGGTAAGTACCTTATTTAATAGAGTCTATTTTCAATAATTTTGTGTTTATTTAGCAAACTTTCAAGCGCTTGCTTAATGGTCTTTTCTTGAGCCAGAATAGTACAAATGGGCTCACCTGATTTTATCCTAGTTGAAATTCTGGGCTTGTCAAAACTCCATTCCGGCCATTTGACTTCCTGCTTAATATAACAAGCCTGCTTTGCATACACGATTTGCATCGCTCGCACTGTTTTTTCTTGTGTCCTCAACGTTAATCGCTCTGTTATATGCACACTTAACAAGTCTAGTTCTGGGTAAAGCAGCATGCTCGCAGGTGGACGTGGATTAATTTCCAAAAAAAAACACATTTTGCCATTCCATATATAATCGAGACTGCCTAGACCTTTAAAATGGTAACAGTTCATCAGTTTTTCAAGCCAGCACTGTATTCTTTTTTGTTCAGCTTCTGGCAATATGCATTCCTGAACAATACCTGAAAAGATAAAGCTATCCTTAAGCGACCATTGTCGGTGAAAGCCAATTAAATCGACTTGTAGACCATCAGCACAGAATAATACCGAGCCCGCCACACCCGGGCAAAATTTTTGATAGTATTCATTTTTCTCTGCAACGGCTATACACCTGCGAATACCTGTGCCACCCACATTATTGACCGGCTTTATTAACCAATCAATATTCTTTTCAGGCAACTGGAATCTCACCTCAGGATAGCAAATACCCAATGCAGACAGCTGTTTAAAAAAGCTTTTTTTACGATTTAGTTGCGCGCATACAAAGGCAGAATTTCCAGCTACTTTAAATATTTTTTCTAAATAGGCAAGGGTTTCTGGCTGGTTTTCCATACCACTACCATAAATGACCCAGTTTATTTTATACTTTAAAATCAGCTGCTCAACTCGCCCCTGAATAACAGCCAATGACAAATTCTCCACTTGCCATAGTTGCTCTGCTATCGTTGCGGCATCCTGATCAGCAAACAAATCAATCACCAAAGGCCGATGTCCCGCCTGCCTGACTGCCTGTGCCAACATTCTTCCAGAATGAGCAATCACCAATATTCCCTCCGGTAGGGCGGGCTTCAGCCCGCCTGTTTCAGGAATATCTAACATAAAAATGACGACACAATGTTTTGAACAACTAATGGCGGACCAAAGTCCGCTCTACACATTGCTCTACCTTTACTTCACCACCATAATTCCGGGCACTGACAACTAAAAAACTGATATTTTCACAATGCGCGTAATTTGCTTCGACGAGCAGCTTTAAGCGCTCTGCAACATCAATTCCTTGTACAGCACAAAACCCAGTCGGCCCCCAGGATGTCTGCCCTATTGCCACAGCGCCTTGCTGTTGTAAAAACTGCACTGCTTCTGACACTTCATCACTGGTAAAAATGCCCCCTTGAGCACTTGCAAAATGCTGCCCAACTGAGTTTTGCAATTGAGAAATAACATCTCCAAAAAGGGAAATATTATTCTCAGCCAACGCTGGTAAGCCCTGCATCATTAGCAAATAACATAAGCGTGCTGCCTCCTGTTGAGGAAAAGGGGGAAGATCTTTAAAAGCCTGTATTTCATCATGACCATGTAGCCCCTGCCCACGCTTATCAAACACCAGAATAAATCGCCAGTCATCCGGTACATTCATGCGCGAAATAACCGGTGGTGTGACAGTCAGCTTTCCACGCCCACCATCGACCACCAGACCACCTTGTTCAAATATTGCAATCCCGATACCCGACCGTGCTCCCCGCTCAGTTAACCTGGCAATATCACGGACATCTAACCCTAAATCATAAAAGGCACTTAAAGCCAGGCCAAGTGCAATCGACATTTGAGTACCCGAGCCTAAGCCTACATGCTCAGGAATGCTGGCGTGTAATTCCAGGTGCAGTTGGTCTGAGACATTTAATGTCTGACAAAGCTGTTTGATACAAACCAATGCTCGCTCTGATGGTAATCCGCTCAATATTAAATTATCTGAATAACTGATGGATAAGCGAGTATTAATTTCATTCAGCGAGACACCAATGCTGCCAAAGTGCCGCCCTAAAGAACCGCTGAGATCAATAAAACCCATATGTAAACGTGCTGGAGCCGTCACAGTAATTCTGGAAGAAGAAGCTTGCAAAGAATTATTCACTCAATAAATAACAAGAAAACAGAGTATTATACAGGAATGTTGCTGTAGGTTAGGTAGGAAAAAGGAGTGATTAAAGGCTTGATGAAAAGTTCAAAGTCAGGTAACTCACAATCAATAAACTATCCAAAATGGTATGGATCGACTGAAAGTGTCGGTACTCTCGCTCCCAAACTCTGTTTGGGAACGCATGGAAAGTAAGCTCTGCTGAATTGAATAAAAACAATTATCAAGAACTGCCTTATATGATTAATAAGGGGATAAATTTAATAAGGAATATAGTCGAAGTAAACTGAGCAACCGTCGTTACGAATTCATTCTCAGACAGGCAATAACTTGAACCTTCAAATCTAGCTTCAATAAAGTTGTCCAAGTAAATTCGTGCATAATGCAAAGCACATGCATAAAGTAATACTAATTAAATATCTCAAATCCAGAAAAGTCTTGATTACTGGCAGCTCTCAACTATACTCAAAACCAACTTATGGTATGCACACAAAATTACTTGAACAACTTACCGTACATTTCATTTGCGAGCTTACACTTTGTCAGGAGTGCAATAGCTTTAGTTATTGCTGTATACAGAACAAGCTAAAGCTTTTTTACGCCAACGCAGGGTGGCACCCTAAAATGTGAAAAATAGTCAAGGGAAGTGGGAAATACTAACCATCCAGAATTGAAGTGCGAATCTTTTGGGGGTTATTTTATGGCTTGTCTAAATTTATTCAAAAATTGCATACGTTAATTTTGAGCCTTTACTAACATCTTTAGCCAATAATAGGCATTGTGCGTAGGGTGGAATAGCGTTAGCGTTTTCCACCTTTGGTAAGGTCACCAATAAATACCGGAAAACGCTAGCGCTATTACAGCCTACAATAAAGGAGGTGATGCGACTGACAGGAACGGATAATTATTTTTCTATAGACTTTCAGGTATTTAATTTCCAAACCTTATTTCATAAATGACTGAAAAACATGATATTTAATTTTTTAAAGTGGAAATTATTTATCTGAGAATCTATATGCCCCCAAGAAATCTATCATATTAAAATAAAAATTACCTTTACCATAACAACAAGTAACCGTTTACATCTCCCTTTGAAAAACCAAAGGTTAAAAAGAACTTTTCTCATAAAACCTCCCCTAACCTCCTTGTTAATGAGAATGCAATAACGTGCGCATTTTGGCTCAGGATTTTTGTTCATCTTCGAGGCGTGGAAATAGGCGCATAGCTGGCTACGTAACTATTTCCGCTATAAAGAAGACAGCCAAAAAGACAAGTTAAATGCACACGTTATATTGTCACATTTCTAAGGGGAGGGACTGAACGCTGACCACAGCAAACACATTGCATGATACAAAATACTAAGGAATGTACATTAAAACAATGAAATATCTCTACCGTCTATTTTTCTTTGCTAGCTTTTCCTTCAATGCAGCGGCTCAGGAAGACCCATACAAAGACATCGTATACATGCAGCTTGATAATGGTTTGCAAGTTTACCTCTTAAATGATGATAATGCGGTCAATACAAAAATTGAATTAACAGTCGCTGTTGGTACAGATATAGAAGATAAACAAACATATGGGCTTTCACACCTAGTTGAGCATATTGTTTTTCGTGATAAAAGAATTCCGCACCGTGATTATGTCGATTATATCAAGGAAGAAGGTGCTACCTATATGAATGGTTATACTGCGCGCTATAAAACAGGCTATAACGCAACAATTGAAAGTAGCAAATCCTACTGGATTGCAGAAATGTTTGCACAAATGTTGTTTAATAAACAAGTTGAGCTTGAAGATTTAATCAGTGAAAAAGGAGCGGTGCAAACAGAAATAGGCGCTTATGAATGGACGGATAAGCCACTGTGGTATTTTATTGAGGCATTAGAAGTACTTACGCCACCGAAGCCCGATATTTTTCGCGATGATTTTGCCTTACCTAACATTAAAAAACAGTCCTTACGCTTACACCAGAAAATCAATAATCAAACCTTTACCCTACCTGAGGTAATGGCTCACTATAAAACTTACTACTACCCTGCCAATATGATACTAAAAATTGCAGGTCATTTTGATATGGACAAAATGAAAAAGCATGTACAAACCCACTATGGCTCTATTCAGAAAAAAGGAAGTCAAAAAGCGCTAAAGCCTGAAGAAACCCCACAGCTTAATCAAAAACCCTATCGCTTATTTGTGGAAGGTGCCTCCGAAAATGCGGGTTATATAGGCGTAAAATATATTATGGATGACTATAGAAAGTCGCTGATTATTGATGCCTACCTGGATAATCTTGCACTTCGTTTACAGCAAAAATTACGCAATGATCTAGGTCACACCTATTCAATTTATGCCTCTGAATCGAGTCGCCACAAGGCAACCATCGCCTATATCTATTTTGATGGCTTGCATGATGAATTCGAAAGCAACATTATAGCGGTACGTGACGCAATCAATAATGACCTTAAAAATTTAAGTAATGAAACGATTGATGATGCATTAAGAGAATACAAAAAATACTATACCTCTGTAGAGCATGACAGCAATACTTTGATGGATCTTATTGATACAACTCAGTATTTACAGGAAGAGTTTGCTAGCTCTAAGTCATCATATCAATTTTTTGACAGTATCAACCATGCAAACTTCCGCGAAGCACTCAATCAGACCTTTGTCGACAAGCACTTGTATGCTGTTATCTACCGTGATTATTATCTTTTTCCTTATGACGTGGTGCTACTGAGCCTACTTTCATTCGTCATCATGATAACTCTTTACTTTAGACTATATCATCTTGACAAAATAGGCCAGAAATCAAATTGTGCATACAGAAATATTATTATGAGCCGGAGAATCAGTAATCGATTTCTGGGGTTTATTTATATTTTTGCCATTTATTTTATTTCATCCTTCTTTTGGGAATGGATAAAATACTTATTTTTGACTTATTTCATAGGTAATAGCACCTACCTGCAAAACCTTGATGTCCCTTATAGTTATATCTGGACTATAAGCGATATGATACTGGGCATTTTGGTATTTTTATTGCTCTGCCGATATTTATTTCCTTATTTTGCACGATTAGTCGTGACGCAAGACGGGATATATCTTATTGGCCATCGGGTCAAAACCATTCCAAAGGCAGATATTAAAGACATCCAGACGACTTCATGGAATCTCACGAATTCATTTAAAAGCTTTGGAATATCTATGCTATTCTGGAAATCTCTGATAAAAATCACCCTTAATGATGGTAAAGAAGTTTATATAAGAAGTTCACATGCTGAGCACCTTAAAGAAGACCTGGAAGCACAGACCGGTTAGAAAATAGGTTCATGTAAAAGTAAAACACACAGCTGGGCGGGTTATTCTTCCACCTGTCAGGTTTAGACTTTTGATATTAACGTCTTAGAATGGCAAGCACTGAATTTCAAACCTTAGAAACGGGGTGAATACCTCGCAAGTATTTATATTTAGTGCTCGCTTCTGAAATTCCAATAATGACAATGTTGTT
Organism: uncultured Methylomonas sp.; assembly: GCA_964481455.1. Taxonomy (GTDB): domain Bacteria; phylum Pseudomonadota; class Gammaproteobacteria; order Methylococcales; family Methylomonadaceae; genus Methyloprofundus. The sequence goes on from CAYZUM010000006.1 coordinate 17,627, forward strand.
GTCTATAGGTATCAACCTCTATTTTTCCATCAACAAACCTGACAGTAATAGCACCTGTCTGCCCTGTCACTAAAGATTGTACACCTAACTGTTTATATCGCATCAACACTTCCTTATGCGGAAACAAAAATCTGTTAGGTGCATCAGCGGGTATTAAAATCAGTCTGGGATCTACCTTTTTCAGAAAATCCTGAGTTGATGATGTTTTACTGCCATGATGAGGGGCAATTAACACATCGGCGTTTAACACCTTAGGAATATATTTGCTTAAATAATTTTCTGCAATCGCTTCAATATCTCCGGTTAGCAAAATACTTCCTTGCTTTGAATCAATTTTTAAGACACAGGAATTATCATTTTCATCTTTAAAATCTCGCTCAGGTGGCGATAAAATATAAAAATCAACCTGATCCCAGTGCCAGATTTCCCCTGCAGTACATCGAATAGCATCATATTCTTTAAGCTGCTCTGGTACACTGGTCAAAACTTGCTGAGTATGGATTGAACTCAAAATCGCTTCTGCCCCTCCAATGTGGTCATTATCTGCATGGCTTATAATCAGTTTATCTAATGTGGTAATATTCTGCTGCCGCAAAAAAGGAACAACCACGCTCTTTCCCATATCAAATGTATTTGAAAATCGGGCGCCAGTATCAAAAACCAAAGTATGCTCAGCGGTTTGTACGACCACGGATAACCCTTGCCCCACATCCAATACAGTCAAAATGACTTCACCCACTGCAGGCTTAACACTCTTCACCAAAAACAATGGCAGAATAAATAAAATCCCCAGGTATCGCCCTGGAACACCTCGCGGAGCTAACAGTAGAAATACGCCCAGCATGGCAACTATCATTTGCCATATAGCAGGCTGTGGTCGCACAATATTTGCGGCCGGCAATTGCGCTAACTTTGATAGTATCTGCCATAAAGCCTGAAAAACACTATCTACAAATTGCAGTAATATGCTTGCTATATCAGGGACAATCTGTAAAAGAGCAACGGCTAATAATGAAACAGGAACAACAATAAAACTGACAATAGGCACTGCAATAATATTTGCAACTGGTGAAATAATAGAGACCGATTGAAAAAAGAACAGCAGTACAGGGAGTAGACTTAAGCCTACGACTAGGTGAATTTTGAAACTACTATAATATTTATTTTGCCTGCCTAAACGCCCAGACAGTGCATAAATTATAAAAAAAACAGCTAAAAAAGACAGATAAAACCCCACAGATAGAACGACTAATGGATCTATCAATAACACAAACAATATTGCTATTGCTAAAATATTGAGAGTGGATACATGCCGACGTAACAATATCGTGAGCATCAGCATACTTAACATAATCAATGCGCGCTGAGTAGGAATTGCAAAACCCGCTAATGCAGCATAAATAAACGCTGCAATCATCGAAAATATAGCCGCTATTTGTGGAGCTGAATACATATTAGAAGGCACACGAATCCAGATTTGAAAGACCAGAAAATACATAATCCCGGCAACCAGGCCTATATGTAGGCCTGAAATGGCCATTAAGTGGCTAGTACCGCTGTTAGACAATACCTGCCATTGCTGAGTGGAAATAGAACTTTTATCACCTAAGGTGAGTGCCTTGATTAAAGCGCGACTATCATCACTAATTTCCTGTTGATCCAATAAATTCACCAGTGTCTGCCGGATCATCGCAAGGCTATACCAGTAATCTTTCGTTGCGATTAATTTGGCCTGTTTTGCCTCACGTACATAGCCTGTTGCGCCAATATGCTGGGCAAATAACCACTTTTCATAATCAAAGCCCCCCGGATTTAAAGTACCATGAGGTTGCTTTAATTTAACCGTAAATTGCCAGCTTTGCCCTGCTAACACTTTTTGTTCTGGGTAATACCAGCTTAAACGCAGTTTGTTGGGTAACGGTACGGGAGCCTGGGTTACTTTAAAATTAAAGCGGACTCGACGTGCGGTATAGTCAGGTAAGCCAATGATGTCTCCCTGAACTAAAATTTCTTGTGCTTGCAAATCCGCTGATAATTGATTTGATAAATAATAGTGGGCAACACTACTGGCAAAAAGAAAGCCATAAAGAAAAATTGCAACGCGCCAATATTTATAAATAGAGAAAGCACTGGCAAGTAACAGAGTAATCGCTAAGAGAAGTGTTCCGGGTAATTCACTCCATTGCTGTAACAGCAAAACACCTAGAAAAAAAGAAAGAATAGATAAAAGCATAACCTTATTCCACTCTCCTGAAAATTCTGCAATTGGAGTTAGTATTCTCTACCTGAGCTATCCAGCTTTCATCAGCAAGCACCGTTATCACTTTCATACTCTCATTGCGAAAACAGGTGATATTGTTAGACATTAGTCACCCTTCAGAATTGTGAAATTTCATACGCGAGGCGCTTAAAACCTGTTAAACTTAACTAACACTTATCATAATAACAATGGACTTAAATGTATGCCTAAGAAGTTTTTAAAAAAATATATTCCTTCCACAGAATCTATTAAAGAAAATAAAAATCTTAAATTCTTAGGCGATAAGATCCATGACCCGAATCTCTGGCATTTGAATCGACGCTCAGTTTCTGCGGCTTTCGCCATTGGCCTTTTTGCAGCATGGATTCCCACACCAGGGCAAATGATTATTGCAGCGACTGCAGCTCTGTATTTTCGTGCCAATTTACCCATTTCAGTTGGCCTGGTCTGGATAACTAACCCAGTCACGATGCCACCCATGTTTTATTTTGCTTATCTAGTCGGACTATGGACTCTTAATCAGCCCTCACCTGCTGCTGATTTTGAGTTTTCACTGGATAGTATTTTGTCTGGCCTTGGCGACATAGGCGGTCCATTTTTAGTGGGCTGCCTAGTGCTCGGCATTATTTCATCAGTCGTGGGATACTTTGGCATTCGTGGCTTGTGGCGCTGGAATGTGGTTAAACACTGGAAACAACGCCCTTTAAGGTAAGTCTAGCACCTAGAGAGATGGAAACAAATAATCATCCAAGATTGCTGGTCTTTCTGTCCCTCTTCTTCGCTGTAGTAACCGTTGCGTAGCCTGCTATGCGCCTGTTACTACGCCTTGAATACGAACAAAAATACTGCCCACTATTGGACGTTTATTTATTTCCAGCTCCCCTACCCTGATTTTATGTCACTATCAGCGTTTTTTTGCACCCCTCATATACCAGTTTTCATTTCGATTAAAACATTTTTTCAGCATAAAGAAAATGAAGGTTAATAATGAATTGTTAATCTTCGTATCTATAAAGATGGGCACGAAAAAGACCTTTGCTCATATTATTTCATGCACGTTCCTTAATCGACAATCAATCCATCTTCCATATGTAACACTCTATCCATTCGTCCCGCCAGATCTGGGTCATGTGTCACAATTAAAAAACTAATATGCAATTCCTGATTAAGTTCCAGCATCAACTGATAGATACTTTCAGCGGTTTTACTATCCAGATTTCCTGTCGGTTCATCGGCGAGAATGCATTTTGGCTTATTAATCAGTGCACGCGCGATGGCAACTCTTTGTCTTTCGCCCCCGGATAACTCTCCCGGTTTATGCTTGATTCTATGCTCTAACCCCACTCGCTGTAGAATTTCTTCGGCCATCACTTTTGCCTGAGAAATTGAGTTTCCTCCAATCAAAGCAGGCATCGTCACATTTTCTAAAACAGTGAATTCTCCCAATAGGTGGTGAAACTGATAAATAAAACCTAAGGATTGATTACGTAATTTCGATAGTTTAGCCTGACGAACTTTGCTTAAGTTTAATCCATCTAAGATAACCTCACCTGTCGTTGGTTTGTCAAGCCCTCCGAGTAAATGCAATAAGGTGCTTTTACCAGAACCCGAGGTTCCCATAATCGCGACACGCTCTCCCACAGAGACTGAAAAATCAATACCCTTTAGAACTTCAACATCCAGATCACCTTGCTTAAAACGTTTAGTTAATTGATGGCATTGCAAAATGATAGCGTTATTCATAACGCAATACCTCAGCAGGATTGACTCGCGAAGCTTGCCAGGCAGGATACAATGTAGCCAACAAAGATAGCATGAAGGCAATAATAGCGATCAAATAAACATCTGCCCAGACCAACTTAGAAGGTAGGCTACTAATATAATACACATCAGCCGCTAAGAAATTTACCTCGAAAAACTTTTCAATCGCTGGGACAATAGTTTCTACATTCAATGCTAATAAAACGCCACCCACTGTTCCAATGGCGGTGCCAATCAGACCAATTATTGCACCTAAGGTAATAAAAATTCTCATCACAGCCATAGGTGTTAATCCCTGTGTTTTTAAAATAGCAATATCTCCGCGCTTATCTGTCACCACCATCACCAGAGTTGAGACAATATTAAACGCTGCCACTGCGACTATTAGCAACAAAATAATAAACATGACACGTTTTTCAGTTTTAATTGCCTGAAAAAAATTACTATGTGCTGTCGTCCAGTCACTAACAAAATACTGCCCTGCTAACGTTTTGGCTAATTCATGAGTGATCTGAGGAGCATTAAATAAATCATCCAGCTTTAAGCGTAAACCTGAAACCTTATTATCCATACGAAATAATCTGGCTGCATCTTCTATATGTATAATTGCCATATTACGGTCATACTCATACATGCCTACTTCAAAAATACCACTGACTGTAAACCGGCGTAATCGTGGAATGATTCCGGCAGGCGTTGAATTGACTTGCGGACTAATAACCGTCACTTTATCACCCACCATTGCACCAAGGTAACTTGCCAGTTCAGCACCTAAAACAATTTGATATTTACCAGGCTGTAAATCTGATAAAGCTCCTCGCTTCATTTTATCACCCACTTCAGAGACAGCAGATTCTTGCTCTGGAAAAACCCCTCGGAGTAAAGTTCCACTCACTCTACGTCCAGCATTGACCATTACCTGCCCCCTGACAAAAGGAGCAGTACCCTGCACATGGGGGTAATCTTTTACTTTTTCTTGTAATTTTGGCCAGTCACTTAGTTTACCACCACCTCCGGTAATTGTGGAGTGTGCTGTCATGCCTAAAATTCGATGGCGCAACTCAGCTTCAAAGCCATTCATTACTGACAAAACAGTAATGAGTGCGGTTACGCCTAAAGCAATCCCTAAAACAGAGGTTAAGGTAATAAAAGAAATAAATTGGGTACGTCGTTTAGCGCGCGTATAGCGCAAACCTATATATAACGAAAGCGGTTTAAACATATAATATCTAAAATAAAATTCTAAAAAAAGTAGTTGTTGCTAAGGAATGGGAATATTGTAGTGTGCATTTGACGCAGGATTTTTGTTTGTATTCGAGGCGTGGAAACAGGCACATAGCTAGCTACGTAACTGTTTCTGCAACAAAGAATACGGACAAAAAGACAAGCCAAATGCACGAGTTATAAAATTTACATTCCTAAGGAAGCTGGAAATAAATAAACGTCCCATATTGGGCAGTATTTTTGTTCGTTTTCAAGGCGTAGTAACAGGCGCATAGCTCGTTATGAAACGGTTACTACAACGTAGAAGACGGACAAAAAGACCCGCAATCTTGGATGATGATTTGTTTCCACCTCCCTAATGGCTTATTTACAGTTTGGGCATAAGCCATAAAGATATAAACTATGATCTGTTAACTCGTAACCTAGCTTTTCAGCAATTTGAAGTTGATGTTCTTCAATGACTTCATCGATAAATTCGTCAACTTTACCGCATTTCACACACACAACATGATCGTGATGATGGCCTTTATTTAATTCAAAAACAGAGTTACCTCCTTCAAAATGGTGGCGTGTCACAAGTCCGGCAGCTTCAAATTGCGTTAACACCCGATAAATCGTTGCCAGACCAATCTCTTCATTTTCACTCAGTAAAATCTTATAAACTTGTTCTGCATTTAAATGTCGGTCAATTGTTTCGCGCTCCATAATTTCCAGGATTTTCACACGGGGCAAGGTTACTTTTAACCCAACATCTCTTAACTCTTGAGTTTCCACTCTTTTTCTCCTAAGATTAACTCTGATACTCCCACTGGAAGCTTAATCAATACATTATAAAACTTTTCAAACAAAAGAATAAAACCAAAAAAAATACTTGGAATTCCCTTTTTTATTTCGGGTATGATAACCCTCCCCCTTAGCCAGCACTCTTTAAACTCGTTTTATGCTCCTGACACTCCGATTATTCTCTTTTATCATCCCAATAATAGTCATATCCGCCTGTTCTACGATTGCCAGTGATGTCCCATTTGTTTATGAGATTGGTATAGATCAGGGAAATATCATAGAACAGAGTATGGTTAACCAGATCCGCCCAGAAATGACCAAACGGCAAGTTATCTATATTATGGGTTCTCCGCTTTTAATTGATCCATTCAATACCAACCGCTGGGATTATATTTACTCCAAACAACCTGGGGGTGAAGATAGAACACAAGAACGTATTGCCTTATTTTTTGCCGGAGATACTTTGATACATGTGGGTGGTGATTTAACCCCAGAAGCAAATCCAGCGCCTATGCCACCAAAGGAGATGACCATAGATGCACCTAAGCGAGAGTTTAAAAAAACCCTATCTGAAATAATTGTCGGCTGGTTCACTTTTGATGATTAACTTAACTGCTTAATAGCTCGTTGTCGTCTGGCTTCCATAGGATTAACCCTAAGGCTCCGATATATCTCTACCCGATCATTTTCTTGTAATAGTTGACCTAAGGGAGAGATTTGACTAAAAATGCCTACTTTATTTTTAGTCAGGTCAATTTCTGGATAAACTTTTAAAAGACCAGATTGAACAATTGCCTGTTCAACGGAACAAGAGTCAGACACCTGCACAGAGACAATTAACTGCTCATCTGGCTTGGCATATGCCACTTCAACATTCACAAATGCTTACCCCAAAACCCAAAAATACTATTCATTACCGCCCGCCATATCGTTGATAATGTGGCAATACAGATCAGGTAGATATTAGTTAATTCATAAATTAAAACCCCTCTCAACAATGACGCTTGTTCCCAGGTTCTGCTTGGGAATACAAGGGTCAACAGCTCTGCTGTGAAAGGGTTCAAAATGTAGGCTGGTTAGGTTATTTCGCTTCGCGAAACAAGCTAACCCAGCCTGTACGAGCTTTATTAGGGGCTATAAATCGCTAAACCCCATAAATTTTCTTTGCCCGATCCGTAAAAGAGCTTACCATAGTATTACAAATCTGGTTAAATACAGCTCCAAACGCAAAGTTTGCTAACACGCCGTTGATTTCAAACTCCAGATCTAAAGAAATTTTACTCGCATCTTCACGTAAAGGCATAAAATTCCAGACCCCATCTAATGATGAAAATGGCCCATCCAATAAAGAAACTGTAATACGCCCTCCTTCATCATTCACATTACGGGTCGCAAAAGAATTTTTAAACCCCCCTTTAGAAATTTGTAATTCCGCCTCAACAACCTCTCCCTTGCGACTTATCACCCGGCTGCCTGTACACCAGGGTAAGAACTCCGAGTATGCTTCTATATCAGCCACTATGTCATACATTGCATGTGCAGAATATTTAACTAATGCACTCTTTTGCACCGTCGTCATTAGTTAAAGATCCCAAAAACACCTAATACATTCAAAAAGACAATAAACACAGCCGCAGGTGCTACATAACTCACCAAAAACTTCCAGACTGAAAATAATACATCATTTCCTAGGTCAAGCTCTTCTTTACTATCTTTCGGCAACATTATCCTACCCGCAAACAGAGCAATAAAAAGCCCTCCCAGTGGTAACATTAAGTTAGCCGTCACATAATCCAGTATTTCAAAAAAGTTTGCACCAAATAGAGTGTAATCTGACCATTGATTAAATGAAAAAACAGTCCCTAATCCCATCAGCCAAGTCACTAAACCCATTGCAATACAGGCATGCTTACGCTCCACATCATACTTCTCTACACACCAGGCGACAGCCGGTTCAATTAAAGAAATAGCAGAAGAAAGGGCCGCAAAAACCAGTAATATAAAAAATAAAAGTCCGAATAACCACCCCCCCGTCATACTACCGAAAGCAATAGGAAGTGTTTCAAAAATTAAACCAGGTCCCGACCCAACCTCTAATCCATTGGCAAAAACGATTGGAAAAATAGCGACCCCGGCCAATAATGCAACCAAAGTATCAGCCCCGGCAATTATAATAGCCGTCTTGGCAATAGAAATATTTTTAGGTAGATACGAACCATAGACCATAATAGCCCCCATCCCAAGACTGAGGGTGAAAAAAGCATGCCCCATGGCAGTCAGTACGCTGGCAGCGGTTAATTCACTAAAATCTGGTTTAAATAAGAATTCAATACCCTGCATATAAGAGCCAGTTGTCATCGCATAAGCGACTAAGAGCATCAAAATAATAAATAACCCCGGCATTAGAAAACGCACTGCTTTTTCCAGCCCACCTTTCACACCTCTTGAAACAACCACCATTGTGACTACCATAAAAACAGTGTGCCAAAAAATTTGCTGTACCGGACTGGCCTGCAAATCGGCAAAAAGGCTACTAATTTGTGTTGCACTTTCACCCGAAAAACTACCCGTAAACGCTTTTATCACATAGGCCATAGACCAACCAGCAATCACACTGTAGTAAGATAAAATCAAAAAACCCGCAACGACTCCTAGCCAACCTAAATAATGCCAGTTCTTATTGGCTCCCGCTTCTTCGGTCAGGGTTTTCAGGGTATTAATCGGGCTCTGTCTCCCTCGTCTACCTATCATAGTCTCAGCAATCATGATCGGTATCCCAATCGCGGCTATACACAGTAAATAGACGATAACAAATGCCCCTCCTCCATTTTCACCGGTAATATAAGGGAATTTCCAGATATTGCCTAAGCCAACAGCCGAACCTGTTGCTGCGAGAATAAAAGCAAACCGTGAAGACCATTCACCATGAATAGATTGATTTGTATTGGCCATAAGTTACCTACATGTTGGAAAATTCAATGATTACCGGTAAATTAAAGTAAAATACAGGCATTGTTAATGTTACATATTATTGTCTTAGTGTCTTTAATTGAATTTGCTAGCGACATTAAGGGAGCTGGAAATAAATAAACGTCCAATATTGGGCAGTATTTTTGTTCGTCTTCAAGGCGTAGTAATAGGCGCATAACTCGCTACGAAACGGTTACTACAACGCAGAAGACGGACAAAAAGACCAGCAATCTTGGATGATTATTTGTTTCCAGCTCCCTAAGCCAGACTGAATTACTAAAATACACTCTAAAACTAAGGAACGCGCACGGAATAATTTGAGCATCTAGCATAGAATTTTTATTCGTATTCAAAGCATAGGAATAGGCGCATAGTCAGCTTCGTCACTCTTTCTACAACACTGAAGACGGGTAAAAAAGACAAAAGCTATTTCGAGCAGGTTCCTGACATATTATACCTTCTACTTCACCATATAAAAATAAAATTGGACAACCATGGCCGGAAAAAAATCCAAGAAAAAAAAACAATCCGATAATACGATTGCTAAAAACCGTTATATTTCGCACGAATACTTTATCGAAGAACGCTTTGAAGCGGGTCTTGTTTTAGAAGGCTGGGAGGTAAAAAGTATGCGTGAAGGAAAAGTACAATTAAAAGAAAGTTACGTCTTTATCAAAAAGGGTGAAGTGTGGATTTCTGGCATGCATATATCTGCGCTTAATTCAGCTTCTACTCATATCACTCCCTTTGCAACTCGTGTTCGTAAACTTCTCTTAAATCGCCAGGAAATCAATAAGCTTATTGGTAATGTAGAGCGCAAAGGCTACACGCTGGTTCCCACATTCCTTTACTGGAAGAATAATCGCGCTAAATTAGAAATAGGTCTCGCTAAAGGTAAAAAACTGCATGATAAACGCGCAACCGAGAAAGACCGTGACTGGCAACGCGAGAAAGCACGCAACTTAAAACTTAATTAACCGACAGATGCAATACACCCCACTTATCTACATAATTCTATAATAGCATATTATTTAATGCTGATACCCTGACAGAAAATTGACTGTCATCTACAAAAAGGTATACTCATACAATATTGATATTGATTAAATTAGCCAGCAGCTTATTGAAAGCCCCGTCTTATTCACCGTGCAAAAACTAAAATGAATTAAGTTTATCCGTTAAACTTAGGAATGGGAATTAAATAAGTTGTGCAATTATGGCGCAGTATTTTTGTTTGCCTTCAAGGCGCGGTAACAGGCGCATAGCGAGCTACGTAACTGTTGCCGCAACGCCGAAGGCGAGCAAAAAGACAAGTCAGAATGCACACGTTATTTGATTCCCATTCCTTAAATAGCAAAACAAACACATTGAAAGAGCAACGTGCTATTACTCGATGTTCCAGTTTTCAGCTATATCTGGGCTTGAAGGCACCTAGGTTTTGTTGCAATAAAAGTTAGTGCATTGATTTTAAAGGTAAACTTAACTTTATCGAAATCAAAAATAGATAATAAAATCAACATACTACAAAAACTGGAACATCGAGTATTAAGTTAACTTATCTAAATTAATGTAAACCTTGCAAATTGTTCATCAATTTAGTGCTTGGATGGCAGCTTTAAATCTGTTGTATTTGAACAACCAACATATACCTGACACATTGTTGTGTCTTGATTTAACGAAAATTATCGTTAAAATGCCAACAAGGCATAGGAAAAAACATGTCTCAATCACTTGAAAACTCTCAATTACTCCTTAACATCGGCGCCTTAAAAGGGCAAGCATCTAAAACGGCTTATCAAGGTGTTTTCATTGCCATATTAAGTATTATTTTCGCCACACTCATAGTCAGCTATTTAGACTCTGGTGAAATTTCTTTAGACGGCATTGTGCAAGCGCAACGAGAAAATGTTGGCCTGTGGATATTAGACGCATTTCCTTTTATTTTCGGTTTCTGGGGACAATATTCTAGTTCACTTATCGCCGATCAGGCCGGTGCGATGATCCTGAGTCAAACGTATGAATTACGAAATAAAACAGCAACCTTAGAAAAACTAGCGGCATACTCCTCCACCCATGATACATTAACTGACTTACCTAACCGCTCTTTATTTTATGACAGGGTAGAACAAGCTATTCTTTCCGCTAACAACCAGAAAAAAACTCTATCCCTGTTATTATTAGAAATCGAAAACTATAAAGATATATACGACACCTTGGGGCGCAATAGTAGCGATTTGCTCATAAAACAAATTTCTAGTCGCTTACAAGGCGCTGTAAGATACTATGAAAATGTTGCCCGAATAGAAGGTAATATCTTTAGTTTACTAGTCGATGATGAAGATGAACACATCGAACAAACTGCTAATAGTATTCACCTCAGCATGCTGCCCCCGTTTACCATACAAAAAACCCCCATCACGGTTCACACCTCTATAGGCATTGTGCGTTACCCTAAACATGGAGATGATGTTGATACTTTGGCACAAAGAGCGGGGGTTGCTTTATATATAGCGCATGATAAAAAAGAAGGTTATGCTGTTTATGATCCGAGCTTCGACAAACATAGCCCTCACAAACTAACATTGATGGGTGAATTAAGTCATGCCATCCGCAATAATGAATTAACTCTATACTACCAGGCCAAGGTATCCATAAAAACAAATACAATTTATGGTGCTGAAGCATTGATACGCTGGAATCACCCAGTGCACGGTTTTATCCCGCCCGATGAGTTCATCCCTATGGCAGAGCGGACTCGTATTATCCAATCAGTGACCTCCTGGGTGATCAGACAAGCCTTTACAGATTGTGCAAAATGGCACCTGGAAGGTAAAGACATTACAATTTCGCTCAATTTATCAGCTAAAGATTTACATGACCCCGAATTACCCGACTTGATTGCAGGCATCCAGGCTGCTACTCATATTAAGCCAGAATGGATTATATTAGAAATCACCGAAGGGTCTATTATTACAGACCCTGAACAAGCGTTAGAGACCATACAACGCCTGCATGATATGGGCTATAAAGTTTCTATTGATGATTTTGGAACAGGGTATTCATCACTGGCTTATCTAAAGAAAATGGCCGTCTCTGAGTTAAAAATTGACCGCTCCTTTGTGCAGGATATTTTAGACAGTGAAAATGATGCTGTCATTGTTAATGCAACCATTAACCTAGCTCATAATCTAGGTTTGCAAGTGGTTGCAGAAGGCGTGGAAGATGCCAGGGTTATGGAAAAATTAAACACGTATGGCTGCGATATAGCCCAAGGCTATTTTCTCAATAAACCACAGTCGGTAGAGAGTTTTAATGTCTGGTTAGCTGACTTTCAATCCTCCTCAACTCTATCCAATAACATGTCCGTGATCGAATTTATCAGTAAAGCAAAAGCGGTAGAATGCGTCAGTTTTAATGACACCATCAGTATTATTAATGAATTTTATATATACACCCCGACTCACTTTAACAATGGCACAAGCGATAATCTCATCAGTAATAACCAAGGGGAAAATGAAGGTTCTTGTAAAATATTCGCCTTTGCCAAACTCAATCAGCTAAACAAGACCCAGACCTTACACTTATTTGGTGAATTTTATCAAGATGTCTTAAATAACCCCGAGGGAAATGGACACCAGAATATCAGAAATTTTATGCAATATGGATGGAAAGGCATTGAGTTTAGCAAACCTAATACTCTGCAACTAAAATAATCCATGGCAAAACACGTAGACTACCTGATAGTTGGCCAAGGACTGGCCGGTAGCTTACTCAGCTGGGAATTAATAAAACAGGGTTGTACTATCCACCTTGTCGACAACCTGAAAGAAAATGCCTCACAAATTGCTGCGGGTCTTATTAATCCAATTACAGGAATGCGCCTTGTCAAACATAACGCAATAGAAACATTATTGCCTTGCGCAGAAAAAACCTATCAAGAACTAAGCCATTTTTTCCAGCAGGATTTTTATACACAGAAAAGCATGCAGCGTATTTTACGTAGCAAAAAAGAGCTCATAAAATATCAACAACGCGTCAAGAGTAATGATTACCTACAGTACCTTGAACCAGAACTTAAACAAGCACCTAAGCTCATTGCAGCTCCGCTAGGCTTTATACAACAAAAACAAACCGGACATTTATTAACACGAAAACTATTAAATTGCTTAAAACACTATTTACAAGAAAAGCAAAGCTACCAGGTAAAGCAATTTGAGTATCAGGATTTACAATACGCAAAGGAAATCGTCTGGCACGAAATAATCGCAAAAAAAATTATTTTCTGTGAAGGTTATCAAGCGATTTACAACCCCTGGTTTAAATATCTGCCCTTCCAGCTAGCTAAAGGAGAAATATTAACTCTGACAGCTAAACAAGCAATATCCCAGGATATGCTGAATTTCGGCTACTGGTATCTTCCCCTAGATCTTCACCAATTTCGTACCGGTGCAACATTTGATAATACCGTCCTGAATACCGAGCCAAGTTTGCAGGGAAAAAAAACCTTACTGGATGCATTATACAAAATAGTTCCTTCTCTTAACGCCGCCGTATTAACCGCTCACCAAGCAAATATTCGCCCTACAACTCTGGATAAAGCCCCTTTTATTGGACAGCACCCAGAATATAAAAATTTATATATTTTTAACGGTTTTGGTGCCAAGGGCAGTTTACAGATTCCTTACTATAGTCAGCATTTTGTACAACATCTTCTACATCAGAAGCCAATAGCAAACAATGTTAATAGCCTACGGTATGCTTAAGCCATGTAAGTAAGTAACCATAATTATTCTAACATTTCTATATTTTTGAATGACAGCTCTAAAACGGTCATTTTTTACACTCCACATATTCCGTGGTTTAAGCAGTGGGTCATGAAAAAAAATATGGAGCCATTTTATGGATTTAATAAAATGTTAGGATAATTTTGGTCGACTACTTATGCGTTCAGTCCCTTCCCTGATAAGGAGGGATTAGGGGTTATTAGAAAAAACTTTTTTTATACACTGGGGGAGGTAAACAGTTACTCTACAAACCTTTTAAAACACCAACACCCGATACGCAATTCCAAAATAAATGACTAAAATCACTCGATCTCACAGGGTCAAATTAAGCCCGCATTGGCAACTACAGGAGTTTAATTTATGCTGATTCTAGATGAAGAGATCCCACTCAAAGATAATATTAGATTATCATTCCAACGCCATTGGCTGTTATGGTTAATTCTTATTTTGACCACCATTTTTGATTTTGTTAGCACATTGTTATTTATGTGGGAAGATGGTATTCATACAGAAAAAAACTTTATTGTTCGATGGCTAGCTATCAATATTGGCATCATTCCGGGTGTTTTTTTAGCAAAAATACTGCAAATATTTTCAGCGATAGGCTTTTCTGCGTTGTCATCAACCCTGGCCAGAGCAACACTCCTTCTCATTCTCCTATTGAATACCATGGCGATTATTCACAACCTTTTATAAACAATGACGACGCCAATCTAAAATAAATTTTCTGCTCAGTTTTAGGGACCAATGATTCAAACATGACTTTCTTCGTTATCCCTTTATCCTGTCTTCAAGCTCCAGATTATCTACCCGCATAAATTCCCGTACATTATCA
>CAYZUM010000007.1:0-29831 GCA_964481455.1 uncultured Methylomonas sp.
GGAATTTAGTTTCAAGTGATAGTTCGCATTTAAGTATTCCCCCTAAGAGCTGGTTTTTAGGTAAGAAAAAGTAACAAAAGTGTAAGTGAATAATAATGATTTTTTAGGGCACCTGTCATTTACTTGTTTTACACTTCTGGTAAAAGTAGTTTATATCCATGAAGGACATGAATATATAATTCACTACCGTACACTTTTAACTTCATTCCAGCAAAGCCTTGCCCAATAATGTGAGGCAGAACAGAAGAGGGGGCTTTTTCTTCTCTCAGTAGGCGTATTAATAACCGCATACCAAGTGTAAACAAAATCAAATCACAACGGTCTTTTTGTAGACCCTACAAAGCAGTGAAGGTGGCTAATTTTTGAAAAACCTCTATTTTAAGTTGAATATTCTTGAATGGATGGGCATGAATAGTGTTTTTTACAGCCGAGTGACTGCAAGTCACTGAATTAAATTGCATGAACTGTTTTGTAGGGGCTACCATCGTGTGAGTGGTGAGTTTCAGTTGTCTTATTTTGCTGACTTGATCAAACAAAAAGAACACGCATTGCCAACTTGATATTTTTCTCTCCCTGAAATTTAAAGTAGGTACTATTGTTGTGTATCTTGATTTATTTGATTTCTTTCAATTTTCTTTTGAGTTTCTTCGAATTAGGATGATATTGCTGAGCTTGAAGCAGTATTTCTTTTGCTTCTCTCTTATTTCCTGTACTGATATAAATATCAGAAATGAGTATATAAGGGTTTAAATAATTCTGCTTGGCTTGAATTGATTTATTCGCATTATTAATAGCTTCACCAGTATTCCCTTCTTCCATGGAAACGATCGCTTGTCGGTAATAAAGGTCGGGTAACAAAATAAACCTAGGGTTTTGTACGCGTGTAAGCACATAGTTAAAGTTAGATTTTGCTGAATTAAGGGTACTTTTCCAATGTTTTTCTTTCTTGGCTATGCGCATTAAATCGACAAGACCCTCGCAGTAGTGATGTATATGTAAAGATTCTGGACCTAGAGTCTTTTTCCAGTTTGAAAATTGTTTACCTCCATAGCCCCATTTAAATCTAAGTTGACAAAACTCAGGTAATCTTTTCATCTCTGCCGTTGTTGCCCGCTTAGGGTTTACTTCTCCTGTATATTTTTCTGCATAACTGAGTAAAGGGAGTTGCCATAGGGCTAAAATTAATAATATGCGCATTGTTTTACCTTGCTCATAAGAGCCTAATAGTTGTAATAAACTTTCTGTCATACATATCAATAAACAAAAATGAGAGGTGCTTAGGTAACTCGCAACACCCACCCATCTTGCTAGTCTTTTTGTTCGTCTTCTTTTTGATAGAAACAGTTTCGTAGCCAGCTATGCGCCTATTTCTACTAATGGAAGACAAACAAAAATCCTGCGCAATATGGGGAGTTTATTTATTGCGCCTTACCTTACCATTGAACAGAAACCTTATTTTATAATGTATCAGATAAATAATTTTCAAAATTTATAAAAATATTAGCATCTTTCATATAACCCAGAAAGCAGTTTACACTTTTGAGTATCATTAAAAACTGAAAGACAAGGTGTAGGGTGTGTAGAATGCACCCTACCGAAAAATATTTTCACACAAAAAGTGTTAACTGAAAAATGAAGGATGCCAAAATATTCAAAATGCTTAGAATTTAGGTGTTTTTGAAATCAATTACTTGAAAGTGTGTAGACTGAAGTTTTCAAATAATTAAAAATCTAATACCAGTAATATTTGGGATTTTATGATGGTTGAGTTCAGTTTTCCAGATCCATAAAATCCCCCCTATCTACCTATATTCCCCATCAATCTAGGATAGATACTAAGCTCTTGTTTCAGTGGTGTGTAGACTGGCTAAAGAGTGTGCGCATAAATTAAAAAACATTTTATATTTCAGTTTATTATAGATTTTTGTAATTGTAAATATTTGTAAAAAGTAATAAAAATAAGCAGTTTTCGATTGAAAAATCAGGATTTCAATGACTTACCACCCCTTAAAAGCTGATTTACAAAATACAAAACCAGAAAATAAAAATAACTACCTGTATTTATTAGATAAATTTAATTTATGCGCTAGCTCTAAAGAGTGCGCACTAGCGGAACAAAGTACTAACCTTTTAGAACCACTTGATTCTGATTGGTAATTTGTATTTCTCAAGCAATCCCTCATTTAACAGATTGGCCACTTTTTGTTCATGTGTTAGTTCTCGGTCTTTAACTTGATACAAAGTTCCCTTTTCCGCTTGAAGCTGACCAAGTGGTGTTCTGAGTTCAAATTTATCCATTAAACCCGTATAAGCATCAGCACTATCCCTGACAGCGCGCCAAAACAAGATTAATTCATCATCGCTAGCTTTAACTTCAGGCGATATATGGGCGATAAGTTTCCCAGTGTCAATTCCTTCATTAATAAAGTGTAATGTGCAGCCGATTTGATCGGGTTCTTCATTATAAAGTGCCCAGAACGTACAGTCAGATCCACGATAATGGGGGGATAGTCCACCATGTAGGTTAACGATACCGTATTTTCCCATTTTAAGCAAAGAACCTTTTATCAGCGAGGTGCCAAATACAGCAATAACGTCGGGTTGGGTTTCTTCCGCCAGTTTTAGTACGTCTGGATGGTTGATATGAGGAACGTTTACCACTAAGTTTGCTTGGTCAAGCTTAGCAGGTTGATCACCAAAGAAAAAAACCTCCTCCTTATTACCCGTGTAACGTTTACGATCTCTAATCCAGCGCCATACTTTTCGGTATAAGTTTACGGGCTTTAAAATCTTTATGATTTTCTTTAATGTCCAATGCGTTCCTGTCTCTTGTACTATCGCAATAGGTTTGCCGGCTTTGCAGAGTGCATTTGCTATATATAGGTGGCGTGGCGAGCTACCGCATAATATAAGAATTGATAGATTTGACATAGCTTAAGTCTAATATTGTGTTTGGCGTATTATTGTTTTATATCAGCAATCAGAGCATCAGCAAAAAACTTTGCAGCCCAGTTTGGGTATTCAAACATGGAATACCGCCCCCATATTGGAAATGAACCCGCAATAGCACCATCATTAACATTGCCATTATTGAGTATGCGTTGCTTTTGCTTTAAATAGTTGAGTGCTGAGTTAGTATGTGTTTGAAATTGTGTATTATTATTTATCCAGTCCAGCTGTGACCAAATAATGCTGGTTTGAGCAAGACCTGTGAGGCAAACATAATAGGCTTTAGAGTGCCAGGTTTTATCGTATGTACCAGCAATTGACCCATCATTTTTTTGTACTCTAGCGAGTGCTTTTGCCGCTTTTTCAGCGGCTTCTATATAGTGACTGTTGCTGAGTAACAGACCACACTCAAGAATGCCTCGAATGGCATAGGCAATGGTGTGAGTATAAGGTTCTGCTCCAGTCGAAAAGGCATTATTTTCAAACCAGCCATTTTCAAGCTGTTGGGTTAATGCCCAGTCAATATTTTTAATGGCAGCATCAATAAGAGATTGATCATCTGCTAGCTGGCCAGTCTGTAATAATGCCCATGTTGCACGGGTATTGTAGGTATGAATAATGCCATTATGTGTACTACGCCGCCAACAGCCATCGTCATCTTGTTGTTTGATAAGCCACTTGCCTGCTTTGATAGCTGATTCCAGGCAATCATTTCTCTGTAGTTTTTGATAGCCGCAATTCATTCCATGCATGATTTGTCCAGTATTAAAAATAACCGGTTGGCTACTTTCTTCGCCAAAATGCCCTGGAAATGAGCCATCCTGGTTTTGAATGGACAATTCCCAGTCTAAGATTTTATTGGCACGGGTTAACAGTTTTTGCTGGTCTAATAATTCAGCTGCAGCAACGAAGGTTTCAACAATGTATCCACTCGTTTCAGGGTAGCTAGGTAACCATTTGTCTTCAAAGCTCCAGCCAGCTGAAACACCGCCTTTATCGACCTCGCTATTGCGAATATCCTGCGCTCGACAGAGCCAGTTTATAGCGGCTGTTAAATGTTTGGTGTGATCATGAGTCGCCTGGTTCGGTTTTAAGAGATCACTGATGACGAGTTGAATGTGTAATGGGTGCCATATTTTGTAACGGAAAGGCAAACTTATGTATTTTTTTAAGGTCATATTTAAGTGCGCTATTTTGACGTAATGGTGTAATATCTAGTATCCGGTTATAAAAGCGCTTTCGCCCTGTATGCTGCAATAATCGTTAGGAATTGAAATTTAGTTTGTAAGAGGGGGAGTGAATATTTTCTCTCCTCTGGAGCTAAAGACCGTCCAATAGTTAATAAATTTCATTTGTAATACGGATCACATTCCTTTGAGGGACGGGCTCTGGGAAATGATTTGTAACTGTTCATGTTCCCTCTGGAAAACATGGATTGAGCATAGATTTTCTAATAAAATCGCCCCCTAATCCCTCTTTGTGAAGAAGGGGTAAATGGTTGCAATTATTTTTCTATAAGCCGGCTACCAACATAAGACGGAACTATGGGGGCACACATCCCATGCAGGAGTGCAGTAGCTTCAGCTATTGATGTTTCGGAATAGCTAAAGCTATTTCACTCCTGCTGTGTGTTCCGTCTTAAGTTCGTAGCCTAAAAGTAGCTTCCACATTTTCAAGATTCAACCAGACGCAGGAGTAAAAAAACTTTAGCTTTTTCTGTGCACTGCAATAGCTAACTATTGCACTCCTGACAAAGTGTAAACTGATAAATGAAGAATGCTGAAATTTGGATTTATTGAGTAGATTATAATTTAATTGTTTATTTTTTGAAAGCTTAAAAGTTGGTCGGTAATGGGACATGACTGACGATATAACGGTGTTTGCCTGATTTTTCAGGTGGAATAGTGTTTAGTTTGTTAATGGTAATATTCACTTTACCTAGGCGCTGTTGTAATTGTTCAATAATTTTTTGAGATGCAGTCTCTTTCCATAATGCATTGGGAACAATCTGTACTTCTAACTCAAGAAATGAATGCTGAATTATTTTAAAGGATTCAACCCCCTCAATGGCTCGTAAAACGTAGATAACAGCCAATGCGTGCAGGATGGTTCCATCCTGCTTAATGATAAAATCGGTAGAGCGGCCAATGACTTCGCCAAGAACATGTAAACCACGGCCTTCTACGCATGTTTCATCAGTTGCTTTGATCATATCTCCGGTTCGGTAGCGAATAAAAGGTTGGGCTTGTGAGCATAGCCCCGTTATAACGGCTTCACCCGTTTCTCCTGCTGGTACCGGTTGATCGTTTTGATCAAGTATTTCAAGAATATGACTTTCACTCATGAGCAGCATTTGTCCGGAAGGTGTCTCATGTGACGTGAAGCCTATATCCCGGCTACCAAACTCATTGGCAACAGGAACCTGAAAGACATCTTGAATTATTTTGCGCTGATCAGGATAAAGTGGTTCTCCCGTTGTGAAAATAACTTTCAGGTTGGGGATTTTGGCTGTTTGGCCTAGGTTCTGAGCAAACTTAGCCAGTAATGCAAGGCTACTGGCATAACCATACATACATTTTGGCTGGTATTTATGAATAGTTTTTAAGTACTCAGTCATTGTCGTTGTAGACATGTCGAACGCATTCAGTAGTACCTGATTCATTAAGCGGTCGCGAACTTGTTTTATTTTATCAGTATTAGCAAGTTCTACTGGAGCACCCCATAAATAGACCTCTTTATCGCCTATGTCAATTCCCCACCAGCGCCTTGCCCGGATTCTACCTGAAGCATCCGAAGCTTGTCGCCATTTTCCAAAATAAAAGCTTAGTGGAGTGCCGCTTGAACCTCCTGTTGTATATTGATAGGCACCTCCAGGAACTTCAGGCCAAAACATGTCATCACCATGAATCTGTGCATTTTGCTTGGTCATGGTCGGGATTTTTGTTAAATCATTCAGCGTCAGTAGATTATTAACAGATAAATCCAGATTGGCTGCTAATATTCTTTGCTTGTGCCAGGGGCAGTGTGTGATAGCAAGTTTTAGTAGATGTTTTAGCTTTTGTCTTTGCAATAATTCGACGTCATCTCTGCTAAACCACTGGGATTTTTCTAAGTCACTAACATAGCTAATGGTTGGGCGTTTTAGAAGTTTTTCATGTAAAGGGTAAGCTATATTCTTAACGATTGAAGAGTGCATTATATATAAGGATGGTTTAGAGTTGTCACTATGCCCTTAGAGCATGATTTTACAATTGTAGAATGAAATATTATATCAAACCTGATCCCTCCACTCTCGTTTATACTTTGATATTCAAGCATGTTCTTATACAGACTTTAAGATAAATAACTTCACGGAGTCCATACCTCTAAGGGATGTTTGCCGTAATACCTCACAGCAACTTTACACGCAAAAAAAACATTCTCTAAATTTTATTCTTCATAAATCAATATAATACCCCATCCAGTTAGAAACGCATAATTTTTTGATTTTCAAAAACTCTGGACATTTAATATTGTAATTTCCTATCATTATCTGGAACTGCTGTTCAGATTTTTGAAGAAAAATAGAGTTCTATTGAAATGACGAATTTCAAAATAGTCGGGGTTTAATACCGGAATACAAACCTAGGTTTGTATTCCATTTTTAATTTTTGTCGGGTATAGAGCTTTATGGGTTACCCACTTAAGGCGGGACACCTGAAAATACAGATTTAGAGAAGAATATTTATCACCATGAAGAGCATGAAGGGTTTAGTTTTTTCCTTCATTGGCTTCATGTTCTTCATGGTGAAAATCTGTCCCGTCTTAAGTGGGTAGCCGCTTTATGAAAATAGAATTTATTTATCTGAGAAACGATAGAGTAAAATGTAAGTTTGGAGCGCGCATGAAATAACTCAGTAAGTTATTATTGTAGGTGTAGATTTATTCGTACTTTGCTCAAATTATTTTGTACCGCTTCCTGAGTGATTGTATTCAAATTTCATTCGTTGTATTGACACTATTCATTTATTCTGGTTTGTGACTGAAAGTTAGTGATTACCTGCGCAAGTAGAGACGCAACAGCTGATTCATTAAATTGCTTATCAGAGGGCGCAGGCGACTGTGAGGCGTAAAATAACGTCATAGGTTTTCTTGCGTTCGTTAGTAATCTCATTGATTCACCC
Organism: uncultured Methylomonas sp.; assembly: GCA_964481455.1. Lineage (GTDB taxonomy): Bacteria > Pseudomonadota > Gammaproteobacteria > Methylococcales > Methylomonadaceae > Methyloprofundus. The sequence goes on from CAYZUM010000007.1 coordinate 7,113, forward strand.
AATTGATGGTTAATAGGGTCTTTAACGAATTTATCATCATATAATAATACATATGCAACTAGCATTGAGTTCTCGTTATTTTTAAATACAAAAACGGGGACTTCAGGGTAATCAGGTAATTCGAGAATTTCTTTTTTGCCTAGGCTGTGTCCGTAGGATAAAGCTAGCTCTGGATGGTGGTAGAGTCGTTTATGATCATAAGCACGGGCTGCAAATAAACGAACATTATTGTGTTGCTTATCATGATAGTCACGCTCAAACCAGTCTTTGCTACCAAAAATATCCATGCCCCATTGGGTGTTACGGTTTGCAGGCGTTGAGGTGAAGTTGTTTAGCCTGACAGGGATATCATTAACAGATTTTCCATCACTTATTTTCGCGTCTATATAACTGTGTATTACGGTGGGAATAAGTGCCAGTGCTAATAAAATAATAACGGGGATTGCGTAGCGAGAGGATGTCATGTGTTTATTCTTCAATTGGATCCTGGCCCAGCCAGAAAATAATAGGTAAAGCAATAACAAAGGTTAAGAGGCCAGATATTTCATGTGCAGCAGTCGCAAGAACATCAAGGCCTACCCAGTGGACTAACATGGTTAGTACAAATACTCTGACAATGTTAACGCCAATGGCAAGCGGGATGGCAATACATAAAACCGCTATTCTGCGAATAACGCTATGGCATAAATAGGCCGTGAGTATGGCAATCGTAATCGTGGCATATAGAGTGGAGAATCCACTGCAAGCATCAGCCACCCTAAGTGATCCGTTGGGAATTTCTATCAGGGTTCCAGTTGTATAGTTAGGAATGCCAAATAAATTGAGTAGCCACCCTGTACTGTCAGTAGCGATACGACGTAAAGCCATGTGGATAGATTCAGTGAATGCAAGAGGAATGGGGAGGGTGAAAATAAGCATGGCGAGAGGAAATAGAATGACCTTAGTTCGCTCGGTGCCTAAAAATAATAAAGATAGCCCCGGGAGAGATATGAAAAGCGCTGTAGCAGACAGTAATTGGGTGTGCATACCGGCATCCAGCATATGGATGAACAATGCTGGAACGAGTATCGCAAACCCCCAGGGGGATGCACTTTTGGCTAATTGATTATGTTTTTTTAATTCATTCCAGATTAGATAGATAACAACGCCAGCGATAAGAATTCCATGACCATTGTGCCAAACTCCCATGGTCCATCGGTCAAAGAGCCAGGCAATGGTGGGTGCAAATAATAGTGTAAGTAAAGAGATGACTAGCCAGTTTAGCTTTGGGTTTGCAGTGTCTGGGGCTATATCATTGTGTTCAATTATGTTTTCCATTTGTTTATAATAGTGTGTGACCTGAAATATTTTTAGGTTTTTGCAGTTTGAGGGCGCTGTTTAGCTATGAATGATTTTCCTTATAAAGGCGCGAAATGAGTTAATAAAACTGTCGTTAGATGTCACAGAGTTTTCTGTGCTCAAATAAAATGTTATGATTTTCCGTACAGATATCTGGAATGTTTTTTATCAACGAGATAAATATTGCTCCTTAAAAAATACTTCCGTGACTTTATACTTATCTTTAATGTTAGTCAGTGGTGTTCATTATGTCAATAACTGATTGTCAGTGGAATTGCTTGCATAGAGATACAATAAACATTAGGGTGAAAAAAAATAGTGAGTCTTATTAAATTAGAAGAGTTTGTGTGGCAATATCGTCGCTTAATCGCTTTGTTGGCCGTTGTTATTGTTATTCAGCTTTTCGAACTAGCTCTACTGCATTACAAATATAATATTTTTACAGGTGGGTTTTTGCAACCTATCTGGTATCAGACAACTATTGAACGAATTGAATTTATTCTTGTATCACTTTGGTTTGATTTCATGTTCTTTGGTTTTTTTGCCGTAGGCTGGTTTGCCATTGTTGACAGGCTAAATAAACATGGTATCTATGTATACTATATTTTTACAGTTTTTTCTATGCTACTCATGGGGGGCTGGTTAGGGTTTAAGTTTAAAGTATTGTCTTACTTTAATGACACATTGGACTTCCTGATTTTACAAAATCTGGGAGGAGGAAGTGTAAAAGATGCTTTTCTATATGCAAGCAATGAAATTACTTTATTTGCCAGTGTCGTTTTACTCGTTGCTATTTTATTTGTCATCAGTTTTAAATCGCTTAAAAGATTTAATTATGTACGTTCATTTCCAACCAATAAAAGGCAGCGGACAGAGCTTTATGTCGTTTTTATTTTAGGGTTACTCTTAACCCCCTTTATTACCTTATTTGTTTCCAATAGTGAGGTTTTACGCTATGGCATGAAGAAAAAAACATCCTTTCATATTATTAGCAAATTTTTAGATAAACTTTCAGATGTTGATTTTGATGGTTTTGGGCGTTTTTCTTTTCCGAGAGATAAAGAGCCGTTTAATGAAAATGTTTATCCAGGAGCATTAGATATACCCAACAATGGTGTTGATGAAGATGGTTTTCTGGGAGATGCTTTAGCGACAGGTTTTCGCCGTGATTCATTTATTGAGATTATTCCTGAAAAGGGTAAACATATTATTCTCATCGTTTTGGAAAGTGCGCGTTCAGATACCTTAGAGCAGAAAATTAACGGTCAATATGTTGCGCCAGTACTAAGAAGTATTGCAAAAAAGGGCACTTCAGTAAAATATGCTTATAGTCATACGGGTTATACGACGACATCTTTAAAAGCGATTTTTAATAGAAATTTAATTGGAAAAAATGATTATAGTTTACTCGATTTTTTGCAGAAATCGAGATATCAACTTTCAATTATATCGGGGCAGGATGAGTCATTTGGATCTGTCGCAACAAAAGTAGGCATGAATAAAGAAGGTGTTTATTATTTTGATGCAAGGGTGGCAATTGATGATAGGGTCTATGGTAGCAAAGATTCAGGAAGTTTACGCTTAAGTGAAGAGCGTGTCGTTGAGCAATTTAAATTAAGAGTCAATGAGCTAGATTTTACACATCCACAATTTATTTATCTTAATTTTCAGGCAGCTCATTTTCCATATTCTCACCCGAAAATGACCAAACGCATTACACAGAAATTTATTCCACGGTCTGATATTAATATTGAAAATAGGGATAAAGTCACTGAAACATACTGGAATGCTATTGCTAACGCCGACTGGGCTGTGGGTGAAGTCATTGATCAACTTGAAAAGCTTGGTGTGTTAAGAAATACAACAATTGCTATATTAGGTGATCATGGTGAATCTCTCTTTGATGATGGGTTTTTAGGGCATGGGCATGCTCTTGATGATGCACAAACTAGAATTCCTTTGATCATTAATGACCCTGGTATTATTGTTAATGAAGCTATTGGTCAAATAGACGTTGCTGAAATGATGGTACGCTCTGCTTTAGGCTTAAAAAACTCCTGGCTTAATAGTGAGAAGCCAGTTTTTCAATTGGTAGGAAACTTAAATCATCCTTCACTGATTGCACATGTGAGAGAAGGGGGCGAGAGAGTTACATTTGATTTTCGCACTGAACACGTTTATTTTAGTGCAAGCAAAGAGTGGAAGCCTTATAAGGAAGCGCTTGATGATTTGCATTATAAAGATAGAGTAGAGCAGCTTATAAGAGACTGGGAAAATTTACGCTGGAAGGCTCATCTGGAAAAAACAAGAAAATGAGTGCACAATGAGTTTGTCTCTCAAATGGGCTATTACTTTGAATAAGTTGTGCAATTATGGTGCAGTATTTTTGTTTGCCTTCAAGGCATAGCAATAGACGCATAGCAGGCTACGTAACTATTGCCGCAACGCAGAAGGCGAGCAAAAAGACAAGCCAGAATGCACAACTTATTTGATTCCCATTCCTGTAGGAGTGCAATAGTCAAAGCACTTTCAACCCTATCGCGCGTTCTGCCCTACAAGGGTGATCAGCAGACAGAACCATCTTTAAGTTAAAAGGTAGTTCTCAATAATATCGTTGGCTGTTATACGCGTTATTGTATTTTCTAATGTCATTGTATTTTCTGTAATAGTCGCTACACGCAAGTAATTAGGCGTATAGCCAAAAACTTTGTGCTGTGTGCTGTTCAGCATCTCTTTTTGCCCTTCCCATAAAACATCAAACGATCTACTCAGGTTTTGTATAAAGAAGTCTTGTTTCATGTGTTCGGCTAATTGATGTAATTGCTGACTACGTTGTTTTTTGACGGTATTTTGTACCTGATCTGGCAGTAAGGCCGCTTTTGTATCGGTACGGATTGAATAGCTGAAGATATGTATGTGCCCAAAGCCAGTTTGTTTAATATAAGTAAAGCTGTCTTGCCATTCTTGCTCTGTTTCTCCAGGAAACCCCACAATAACGTCAGTAGTAATATTGATATGCGGTACGATTGCGCGTGCTTGCTGGATAATCTGACTAAATTCCTCAGTTTTACAACGTCTTGCCATACGTTTTAAGACGCTATCTGAACCACTTTGTAAAGGTAAATGCAAATGAGGCATCAGGCGCGGGTTACTGAACAAATCAAAGAAATTCTCGGGTAAGTCCCAAGGTTCTAGTGAACCTAAGCGTAAACGGGGAACGTCAGTTTGCTCTAGAATGGCTCGGATTAAATCAGCCAGATTCTGGTTAATATCTGATCCATAACCGCCGAGGTGGACGCCTGTTAATATGACTTCTTTAACGCCTTGCTCGACAAAGGTATTAATTTCTTTTACCAGCTGTGCTATTGGCGTGCTTTTTTCTTCACCTCTTGCTACGGTAACAATGCAAAAGGTGCAGCGATATCGGCATCCATCTTGAACTTTGATAAAGGCACGTTGTCTGCCGCGTTTAAATAATGAAATTTCAGCGGGTTCAGTCGACATGGCTGGCATGCTGGGAATCTCTAATTCAGCAATCGCCAGCTCGACGAGGCGATCTTTATCCTGGTTACTGACAATTAAATCGACGCCTAATAGTTCTGCTGCTTCATCTGAATTCAGCGTGACATAACAGCCACTGGCAACAATTTTAGCGCCAGGATTATCTCTATGAATGCGCCGAATGAGCTGGCGTGATTTACGTACTGCATCTTGCGTGACCGCGCAAGAATTGACAATAATCAGCTGCGCTTCATTTTGTATACGGGTAATTTGATGTCCCGCTGTTTGAAAAGCCTGAGCCCAACTTTCAAGCTCGGCTTCGTTGAGGCGGCAGCCCAGTGTTCTAAGGTGAACTAACATTATGAAAAAACCAGTAAACGATGAAAATTACGGTAAAATTAACCGCAAAACACTATATTATCGCATAAGTGAGAGTTAAGGAATGATTTTAACGCTGTTTCGGCAGTATTGACGCATGAAATTTTCTGATCAATCTAATTTCATGGAACTGATCTTAATAAATAATAGAGTTGTTCTTTTGAATATGCATTAATAATCAGTATGTTATATTTTTAAGTGTACTTGATTTATGAAAAAATCGGATATAATTGCATTTTATCTGATTTTCAGACAAATACGTTATTTTAATCAATTGATTTTAAACAATTTTTATTTTTTTATTTATTTATTCATTCACAAGAACAACTCTAATAATACCTAGATCCTGTAAACCCATATTTTTACGCCCTTTTACCCTGTTATAATTATGGTTAATGAGCTACTAGCAAGCCTTATTGTGTTCATTAATGAGCAATTGACTAAATTGCCCAGAAATTGGGGAGATTTTTTGTATTGTGCAGGATGCAACCAATCTCAAGGTGATGAATGCCCTGCCAATGTGTTACGACCGTTTAATCAAAATTTCTTTAGTCCGGTTTAGCCCTAAGGTAGCAACCCAGTTCCAGCCCAGTCTTCCCACTCTCGAGGGTAAAGTGGGTCGGCAAGTGTTTTGATTCTTAACTGATTACTCTCCGTGAGTAATTTTCCTGCTACACGAATGAGATAGGTGCGTAATGTTTCCGGCTCCCATTGGCACAATGTTTTGTTGCCACTCAATTGAGTCATCAATCGCACTGTATTGTATGCGAGAACAGCACAATGAAATAATGCCGCATTAGCGAGGAATTGATTCGTTCTAATTTCCCCTAAACCCATTTGTGATTTTACTTCTTCGATGCATGTTTCGCATGTTGCCCTTTCAGCGTAATTCTAGTGTGTTTGCCACGGAGTTAAGACTTCGGTTGACACATATAAAAGTAATCATACTCATACTCTGCCATGCCTCAAAGATCGGATTGAGACGTTTCCACCGCTGAAAATCAGGGAAACAGAGCGTAGTTAAATGATGATTTTTAGTTCCTGATAGACGACAGAGCACAGACCTCCATTATTCTGGTTCGTTGCTGCGACGCTGGTTTGATGATGCTTAGCAGGGAATTTAATTCATTTTCACCATAGACCTTGTTGATTTATAATGGTGCATCAATTGCTCGACGTATTTTCTTTGCCAGCTTTGAGTGGTTCACGGCTTTCAAGTCTCCGGTTTTTCCGGAGGTATTTGACTTTAAAATGAAGGACTTGAGCCTATTTTTAATTAAGTGAGCACTCGTACTGTTTCAGATTTATTGTCAGCTTTTTTTACACCTAAACATATTACAAATTTGTTCTCAATCCATAGAGATTTACTTATTGCTCTTAATGTAAAATAAAATACACTTGCATATATTAAATATATTGTCAATATTATTTTTGTGACGCATTCCGCAAAAATATTTTTTATATTCAGCATGCAACCCCTTCTTATTGGTAGCAATCTTCCAAATCTGTTATAGCCCATTGCTTTCACCTAGGAAATAATGATATTTTGACATTCATAACTTATTTTATGTAAAATTTACTGACATAATTTCTTACTATTTTGTGAGAATCTAACTGTAAAATCACATAGAAAGTGATGCACTACATTGTTTTATTTATGTATTTAGGGGGCTTATCTCTAAATAATGGTGGTGTAAAAAAAACAGACAACTTACTGCCTTCATTAACTCCCCTAAGTTATTAATATTTATAATCTAAATTTAAACTACAATATTAAGCCATTCAACAACCGCTAGTTTAAAACTCAAAGAGCCACCACAAACACCTTGAAAGCCTGATAAGCATCAACTAAATACCCCCCCCCATAATTCATTTCCACACCAGAGATACCAAGCGATCTTCAAACATTATATTCAGTAAAATAAATAAATAAATATGAATTTGAATGCTACAACGGCATTAATATTGCTTGTAACAAATTACCAATACTCTAAAGGATATTTTCTATGCCACATACATACTCACTCAAACCGCTCCATGGGATAATTATTAGCACAATACTATTCATATCCACCTTGTCTCCAGCACAGGCTGCTTTTATTTTGACCCTAGATGACCTAGGTACACCAGGGGTGGATTTTTCCATCACTGATAATGGCCTTGGGGATGATAGCCCGGAAATTGGACTTATCACGTCGTCTGGCACTGCAGGAAATTTTCTTGCGACTATATCGATTGGACTTTCGAAACCATTAAGTGGTGGCCTTAAATCTGCATCATTAGGTCTCAATAGTGTTATCGTATCTGGATTTAGTGCGGGATTTGATCTTGAGATAAAACTTACTGATACAGATTTTCTTTTTGGACCGTCCCTTATTGATAAAATCCTTTTGCAAAATATAATAGGAGGAACTACCGATGGTACAGTAACATCTCAAGGTTATTTAGATCCTGGTAATAATGAATTTGGTATAGGCGGAATAACTACTGGGCTGCAAACATTTAGCCCTGGCATTATTACAGGCAACATAAACGGATTGTTTTCAAAACCACTTGCGCTTTTTTCACTAACTGAAGTTATAACCATAAGTCATACTAGTGCCCTTGATTCAACGTCCTTTGATAAAAATTTAACAGCATCCATCCCAGAACCAACTCCTTTTCTATTGCTGGGGATGGCGCTTATTAGTATCGCCTATAAGAGAGCCTATGCTTAATTATTTACTGTGTAAAAAAATCGTGCACGTTCCCTTTAGTAAGGGTCAACAATAACTGGACTCTTTTTTATGAGGCCTCCCTATAAAATTCTCGCTCAAATTGTAATGGTGATTGATAACCTATGTTTTGAGTGAGTGAGTGCGTTTGTCGTTATAAAAAGCTAAATAATCAATAATACGTAGTCTTGCTGCTTCCGCTGAAAATCAGGGAAATGGAGCTTAGCGAAGTGATGATTTTTAATCCCTGATAGGCGACAGGGCACAGGCCAAAACCAATATAATGCGATAGCGCGCGAGGGAGGCAAGAATTGCATTACGAATAGCCGTCCAGCCATTTGAGGTAGCTATGACGAAGCGGCTTTGTGCGTAGTCGTTGCGGACGCAGGGCGTTCAGGGCATCTCCGATTCGCTGCGTAGGCGAATGAATGAAGGTGACAGGAGTCCCTGAATTTCGTGAGTTAGCATGGGGCGCCTGTTTGGTTCTAAAATATTCATAATTTAATTCCTCATGCTTAAGGCAGCGGAAAAAGCGCTCTGTTGGTGCCATTGTCCCAACAGTTTCCTTTTCGACTCATACTCTGCTGCATTTTCATAATATCCAAGTGCTGTCGCTACTCATAGCTTGCATTTTGGATTCCTCTGTCCGAGTGATGCAATACACTGGGCGCACTGGATTTTCTTCTCCAAAAAGCCATTTTCGGTGTTCTGACACATAATGACGTTCGCATATGATCATCAACGGCTCATTCCTCAACCTGATGAGAAAATAAATCTAAGTCAACAGCTTCTTAGGCAACTCGCAATAAATAACCCACCCATCTTGCTTGTCTTTTTGTCCGTCTTCAGTGTTGTAGAAATAGTTTCGTAGCCTGCTATGCGCCTATTTCTACGCTTTGAAGACGAACAAAAACCCTGCGCAATATGGGTGGTTTATTTATTGCGTGTTACCTTAGAACCAGCCCTCATGTGCCTCGCTTTCGTTATTTTGGTGGCCCAGACCTTTTTAGGCTCTGCTACCTCAAATTCACGTTTCTGTTTTTTTGGTGAAATGGAATGTTGATGATCACTGTCTGTTGTCACTTTCAATTTCTTAGGGTAACGTACTTCCAGACCTAACCGTGCCATTGCTTGTCTTACTTTTTAGCGCCCCGCTTTAATACCTGATTTTTTCAATTCTTTCGAGATGCGACGTGACCCTTAGCTTTTTCTGTTTCCCTCAATAATATCGCATACTTTGATATCAAATATTTCTCTTTTCCTAGCTTTATCTATTTCAGGCTGCCGTTTCCACGCATAAAAAGTACTGGTTCTGACTTTCATTACTCGATATAACACCGTAGTTTAAGGTTTTTTTGTTTTGCAGTATCAATTAGTGTGATTAAAACTATGGACATTTACATCAGATATTTTGCTTATACTCAATGGCCAGACAATCTGATCTCGCGGATAATAATTGGATACTAAAATAAATATTATCAATTGATGTTGAACCATGTGAAATTCAATTAACCTTCAATATTGACATGGATGCTGGGTTACGTTTTCTCGCTACGCTCAAAAATCTAACCCAGCCAACGGTCTTGGTTTCATATTATTATCTTGGAGAATCTGCAAGGTTTTGATTTTATTAGACCGAGGCCAGGTGTTCTGATGGTATTTGCCATTTTTATTCAAGAATGCTCCGCCGTTAACAAGTGCGCGTGGATGGCAGAAGTTGTATTGCGGATAGCGTTCCAATCTTTTCAGGTAACCTTGATGAAGCGACTTTGTGTGTGGTCGAAGAAATAAATAGCGAGAGAAGTTCCTGAATTTCGCGAGTTAGCACCTGTTTTCGCTGGACTAATGCTCCTCCTTGGATTTAAGTTTTATGCAAAAAACCAGTAAGCAATAAAAATAGCGGCAATAATTCCCGCAAAATCAGCGATAAGTCCGCAAGCGAGAGCATGGCGAATGTTTTTAATGCCAACTGAGCCAAAGTAGACGGCTAACACATAAAAGGTCGTTTCCGTGCTGCCCTGGACAATGGCAGATAAGCGACCAGGAAATGAATCGGCTCCGAAAGTTTGCATGGTGTCAACCATCATTGCTCGTGCACCGCTACCACTAAAGGGTTTCATTAAGGCTGTTGGCATGGCATCTATAAAGCGTGGGTCTAAGTTGGCGAATATAATGCCCTGCCGTAATGAATCCATGATTAGCTCCAGAGCACCACTCGCTCTGAAAACACCGATAGCGACTAGCATGGCAACCAGGTAGGGAATGATGACGACTGCTGTTTGAAAGCCTTCTTTTGCACCTTCAATAAAGGCTTGGTAAGCATCTATTTTCTGATATGCGGCACTGGCAATAAAAACAATAATCAGCGTAAACAAGATCATATTACTGACCAGCGCAGACTGAAAAAGCATATCAGTTTGAGAGAGTTGCGAAAAATAATACACAGTACCTGAAACCAGTAGCGTAAAACCTCCTAAATAAGCAAGGATAGTTTTATCCAGTAAGTTGATTTTTTGTACCCAGGCGACCGCTAATAACCCACACAGAGTAGACATATAAGTAGCTAGTAAAATGGGAATAAAAACATCGGTTGGATGGGTAGCACCCATTTGTGCACGGTAGGTAAAAATGGTAATAGGAAATAGTGTTACAGCGGAAGTATTGATCACTAAAAAAAGAATCTGGGCATTACTTGCAGTTTCTTTATCTGGATTTAGTGTCTGTAATGCTTGCATGGCTTTAATCCCCAGAGGCGTTGCTGCATTATCCAGGCCCAGAGCGTTGGCAGAGATATTCATTACCATCGCGCCAAGAGCTGGATGATGTGCTGGTATTTCAGGCATTAATCGACTAAACAGAGGTGTTAATCCCCGTGTCAATAGATCAATAAAGCCACTGCGCTCACCTATGCGCATAATACCTAACCAAAGTGCAAGCACGCCGGTAAGTCCTAAGGAAATATCAAAAGCTGTTTTAGACATGGCAAATAATGCGGCCATTATCTCGGTAAAAATAGCTTGCTCGCCAAGAAATATTAGCTTGAAAAGGGCCGTTATAAAAGCGCTGATAAAAAAGAAAATCCAGATAATATTGAGCATATTGAGGCTTATTTACCAATAAGAAAGCGGATATTAGTCAAAAGTGTTTCTAAAATAGTTGCAGGATAATGATTTATAGCTGTTGTATTATGTTAGGTAACTCGCAACATCCCCCCCATCTTGCTTGTCTTTTTGTTCGTCTTCTTTTTGATAGAAATAGTGACGTAGTACAGCACCTATTATTAGTCGTGTTTTCAGTGGTTGATGAGCGCCAGTTATCAACTATTAGAGAATAGGTGCTGTATAAACTTGCTATGGAATGGGAATTGAATAAGTTGTGCAATTATGACGCAGTATTTTTGTTTGCTTTCAAGGCGTGGTAACAGGCGCATAGCTGGCTACGTAACTGTTGCCGCAACGCAGAAGGCGAACAAAAAGACACGTCAGAATGCACACGTTATTTGATTCCGATTCCTATGCTCCTATTTCTACGCCTTGGCTAGCAGATCTGGCGTGCCGGGCTTGAAGACGAACAAAAATCCTGCGTAATATGGGTAGGATAATTATTGCGCGTTACCTAAATTCAAAAGGAGGCAGGCTTATAAAAAGTATTGTTTCATATTTGGAAATAAACCAACAAATTTTAGATGTATTGTTGTTTTGTTGTAGTGCTGTATAGTGCGCATATACTTAATAACCCTCCTTTGCGATAAATAGAGAAACTCAATGAACGATTTACAAAAAGATATTTTAGTAGGCTTATTATTTGTGACTGGGGTTTTTGGGTTTATTTCAGGTGCATTTCTGGTTTCAGCTGTTGTTTTTGGGATTTCCGCATTGTTCAGTAATATCTATTTGACAAATCGCATGCAAAGCTAGTAAGAATTTATTTTTCATGTGATTTATTTCCTGTTGGCTCTATAAACAAATGTTACACCTCGTAATCTTGTTTATATTTATAACGCCTGTTGCGGTGGTTTAGCTTCAGGTGTTTTTTTTGCCTTTTGTTGTGCATGTGAGGTTTGTGTCATGATGAAAATGTGAACAGTCAAAAGTTACGGGTATTAATATAAGGTGGGGCGCACGGTGGAGTAGGTTTTAGCATACAAGTGTAGTGTGTGTTTTTACAGGCAGGCTAAAGCCTACTCTCCCATACCTCTACAATCATACCTGAGACACCCATACATTCCGCTTCAGCTTGCTCGCTAGGGCTACTTACCAGCTACCTGTATTTTCCATGGATGCCCAAGGTTCTGCCGGCGCTAATGGTTTACCTTTTTGCAATAATTCGATAGATATTTTATCTGGTGAGCGAATAAATGCCATGTAGCCATCTCTTGGTGGGCGGCTGATCAAGACACCTCTATCCATTAGGTGTTGGCAAGTACGATAAATATCATCTACTTCAAATGCTAGGTGACCGAAGTTACGGCCTCCTGAATAGTCTTCAGTGTCCCAGTTGTAGGTTAATTCCAGCAAAGGAGATTGAGAGCTTTTTGCTTGTTCTGTGTCAGCAGGAGCGTTTAAATAGACTAGCGTATAGCGCCCCGCTTCATCATCAAAACGATGGGATTCTTGTAAGCCAAGTTGCTGGCAGTAGAAATGCATTGAGGCTTCAAGGTCTTGAACTCTGACCATAGTATGTAAATAGCGCATAGGTGTTCCTTAATGATTTAAAATTTCGGGTAAAAAGAATTCGCTGACTAATAATGGGTGGTGGTGTATGGCATAAATGGTTCTGCGCCCCCAAAGAGGTGTGTTGAGCTGAGTTTTTTGTTGTATTGGCTTTTTCCAGAGTTTGTCTGAAACCTGAGTGATCTCCACTGCCAGGCGTTCCAGTTTGGGGTAGGAAAAAATCACTTCACCCAAAGGACGATTTCCTAAATGTGACAGATTCTGATGTGCGCTCTGTATCGTGCGCTCTGGCATAATCGTACGAGCAAGTACCAGAGGAATATCGTCGGCATAAAGCAGAACCTCGCGTGTCAGTGTGTAAATAGTAGGCGGGCTTTTAAGAAGCCGGCTTTCTGAGATAAAGGCCCTTTGCCAGTGGTTATTAAGTACCTGTACAGTGATACGTGGGCCATAGTAGTCTCGTAACCGTTGAGTAATAGAACCTGCTTCATAAATCCAGGAGGCAGCATTATCAGGTATGTTTAATCGGCTTTTTAAACGATTGCAAAACCAGATGGGCTCTTTGGGATATAAACTGCTTTTATGACTCAATTGATTTTAAACCTCTGCATATTTTGTTGACGTGCCTAGCCAGCGTTCAATCAAAGGCTGGATATTTTCGGGGCAGGTTTTCTGGATAATGTTGACTGCTTCTGCTACCTGATCTAGTAAAGCTGTGTCACGTTCTAAATTGGCAATTTTAAATTGTATCTGTCCTGTTTGCCGTGTTCCCATCATTTCGCCAGGCCCGCGTAATGCTAAGTCTTTTTCGGCAATAATAAAACCGTCACTTGTTTCGCGTAAGATATTTAGCCGTTCGCGTGAGGTATTTGCCAGAGGTGACTGGTACATCAGGATACAAAAACTATCTTCAGTTCCACGACCTACACGGCCCCGTAATTGGTGAAGCTGAGAAAGTCCCAGTCGCTCAGGATTTTCAATGATCATTAATCCAGCATTAGGCACATCAACGCCCACTTCGATAACGGTCGTGGCGACCAGTAAATCCAGTTCGTGGTGTTTGAAAGCTTGCATGACCTGCTCCTTTTCAGGCGCTTTCATACGTCCGTGAACCAGCCCAATGTGTACTTCGGGTAGCATGTCAGTTAATAGCGTTGCCGTTTTTTCAGCGGCTTCACATTGTAATAGCTCTGACTCCTCAATTAAAGTACAGACCCAATAGGCTTGCCGTCCCTGTTTAACCCAGGATGTGATTTTATCGATAATTTCAGTGCGACGTTCAGCAGGAATTGCGCGAGTGATGACAGGAATTCTTCCCGGAGGGAGTTCATCAATAATGGAAATATCCAGATCAGCATAATTGAGCATCGCTAGCGTTCTGGGGATAGGTGTGGCCGTCATGATAAGCTGGTGAGGCTTGCTATTTTTATGTTGCCCTTTGTCCCGTAAGGCCATCCGTTGGTTTACGCCAAAGCGGTGTTGTTCATCAATAATAATCATTCCTAGACGGGCAAAAATAACGGAATCTTGAAACAGAGCATGGGTACCAATAATCATACCCGCACTTCCGTCAGCGATGGTTTGCAAAGCTTGTTCACGTTTCTTTCCTTTCAGTTGGCCGGTTAAAAAAACAATTTGGGTATCAAAGCCTTTAAACCAGAGTGTGAAGTTATGCAGGTGCTGTTCGGCCAATAATTCAGTCGGTGCCATAATAGCGACTTGAAAATCGCTGCTTAAGGCAAGTAGCGCTGCGAATGCAGCGACTACTGTTTTTCCTGAACCGACATCTCCTTGTATGAGTCGTAACATCGGTGAGTGGCTGGTGCAATCCGTTTGTATTTCCTTAATAACGCGTTGTTGAGCTGCGGTTAAATTAAAGGCTAGGCTATTAAGAAAATGCTGGGATTGCTCTTTTGAGCAAGCTAATACGGGGGCTTGCCAATGCCTATTAATCGCTTTGCTTTTTAACTGACTTAATTGATGGGCAATAAACTCTTCTAAAGCCAGACGCTTTAGCGCAGGGTTGGGGCTGGCGAGTAACGCAGCAACGGACATGCCTGGTTCTGGTGTGTGTAAGGAATTTAATGCGCTTATTAAATCGGGATACTGGAAGCGATTTAACAAGACTTCAGGTAATAACTCAGGTAATGAATCAGGATTATCGTTGTACAGGCTAATAGCTTGCTGCATGGCTTTTCGAATGCTAGCCTGCCGTAGCCCCTCCGTGAGTGGGTAAACGGCAGTTAAGGTGTCGTTAGTGATGCAGTCTTCCATATGATGGATGATTTTGTATTCGGGATGGATCATTTCATAGCCAGAGTAGCCACCTTTGATTTCACCAAAGCAACTGAGTAATGTGCCTGCGCTTAGATTATTGTGTTGACTGGCGCTAAAATGGAAAAATCGTAAGCTAAGGTAGCCTGTTTCATCAGTGATTTGACAAACCAGGGTGCGCCGGTTTCGACTCAGGATTTCTGTGGAAACAATGCGTGCGCACACTAATGCCGTGTTACCTGGTACTAAAGTATTAATCGCTTGAATATGAGTGCGGTCTTCATAGCGGATAGGCAGGTGAAAGATCAGGTCGCGGATTCGACGGATATCTAATTTTTCTAAACGGATAGCGGTTTGTCCGCCAATGCCATTTAACGATACCACAGCTTGATCAAGAATGGCTTGTGCATTCATAGCGAATATTGTTTATGGGCTGATAAGAGGGTGAGACACTATTTTTTAACTAAAAATTCAAGCATATCTTCATTGTTGACGCGATGATATATTTCTTCAACCGATAAACTTAAGCCGATGGATTCAAAAGTAACTTGATCACCTAGGTAGTAATGCTTTGATACCCAGCCTGCTGATCGTCTAATCACTTCTATATCTACAAAATCCTGTTCAATAAGCACATATTCTTGCAGATTCGGGATATTGATATAAGCAAATATTTTGGTGGTTTCATCTGTTCGACGAGTGGACTTTGAGAGTACTTCGACGATAAGAGAAGGTGATTCTGTGTAATAGGGCTTTGATTCATCAAAATGGCAATCTACTATGGCATCAGGGTAAAAAAAGTTTGAGTCAATTTTAACTTTCATATCTGAACCGAAAGGCTCGCATGTAGATTGTTTTAAGTGATTTCTAAATTCAGTCAAAATATTGACTGAAATACGCTCGTGATTTGCACTCGCACCAGCTATCATAACAATCTGGTTGTTAATCAGTTCATGTTTTCCTTCTCTTGAAAGCTCATCAGCTAAATACTCTTCTACGCTGATTAAGTGTTGATTAGTGCTTGCCTGTTGCATATTCTAATTCCAGCTAATATTTGGATTTGTTTAACTTGAGAGCCAAAAGTTCTCGTAACATACTAAAATTATTGATTTTTAAAAAAACTTTATTATCTATCAATGTGTTTTTAATATATGTTTTATTTCAATAACTTAAGAAATATAGTGCACTTTAAAATTGCAAATTCATTGGGAACTTTTAACTCTCTAGATTTATTGTTCCAACCGTTAGTAAAAACTATGCACTTTAGTGCAAGACTTTTAGTAAAACTCTCATTTTATGAAGTTTGAAGTTCGTCAAAATTTACGTAAACATCATTAAATTGAAGTAAAAACTTTTTTGGAAATTAGCAAAATGAATCATTATTAATATAAGATTTTTGTATATCTGATTGATGTTAAATATAACGTATGTTTATCTTTAGTAGGCGTAAACCGATTAAAGGTGGGGTAATAACAACAGAGCAACATTTAGGAATATGCAAATTATTATTGCGGCTACGAGTTTAAGACGGGACAATATCGATTCAAAATACCATGCAGGAGTGCAAGAGCTTTAGCTATTGTTGTTTCGGAAACAGCTAAAGCTCTTTCACTCCTGTCGCATGTCCCGCCTTAAGTTCGTAGCCTATATTGTAACATTCCTTTAATAGATCTGTTCTGGTGAATCAATAAAACTTGTTTAAAATCAATTATTTAAAATGGCGTATTTGTCTGAAAATCAGATAAAATGCAATTATATCCAATTTTTTCATAAATAAAGTACACTGAAAAATATAACATACTGATTATTAATGTATATTCAAAAGAACAACTCTAATGATACTCAGGTGGTCTTAATTCCATAATGGCATCCATTTCCACGCCAACGCCTTTAGGTAAAGCGGCAACACCCACTGCAGCACGAGCAGGGTAGGGTTGAGTAAAATACTCGCCCATAATTTCATTAACGATAGGAAAGTTGGATAAGTCAGTTAGATAGACATTAAGCTTGACAATATCCCTTAATTCACCGCCGGCAGCTTGGGCGACAGCTTGTAAATTATCAAACACTTGCTTGATATGAGAGTTGATATTGCCATTAAGAATTTCCATTGTTTCAGGTATCAATGGGATTTGTCCTGATAAATAAACAGTCGTACCCACTTTAATGGCTTGTGAATAAGTGCCAATAGCTTGAGGGGCTGTATCAGTCTGAATGGTTTCTTTGTTCATATTTAATTATTATTTTATTGTTCGGGTAATCTTTAAAATGATAAATAATTTTTTTAGCTGGCGCATTACATTGGCTAAATGTACTCTGTCTTTTACAGTTAAGGTAATGATATCAATTGATATATGTACATCCTGATTGCTCATCTGTACATTTTCAATATTAGAATCCATTTTAGAAATAGTTGATGCGATTGTGGCTAAAGTCCCCGGCTGGTTTAATAATTCAATACGTATCTCAGTAGGATAGTCACCTTCCACATCCTGGCTCCATTCAACCTCTAACCATTCGGTTGACTTTTTGCGCTCATACGTACTGTTTCTGCATTCATTATGATGGACAACAATGCCTTTTCCAGGGTTAAAGTAGCCCAGGATTGGATCGCCAGGGATAGGACGACAGCATTTTGCCAAGGTAATGACCATGCCTTCTGTACCTTTGATAATTAACGGTGTTTCTTTGCGTGTTTCAGTATCATTTAGTTTTACGGCAGCACTGATGTCATCCTGACACAGTTGTTTGGCAATTAAGAAAGGCATCTTATTACCAAGGCCGAGATCCCCAAGTAAGTCATCTAATGTCGCAAGATTGATCGCTTCTAAAAGTTGGCTTAGCATTTGTTCCGTTATATCAGAGAACTTTAAGCCTAAAACGACTAGCTCTTTTTCGAGTAGGCGGCGTCCTAGACTTATGGCTTCCTGTTGTTTAAAGTGCCTCAGGTAAGAGCGTATCCCGGCGCGCGCTTTAGTTGTAATAACATAATTTAACCAGAGTGGGTTAGGTCTTGCCCAGGATGCCGTAATCACTTCGACAGTCACACCGTTATCTAATTTGGTTTGCAACGGTACCAGGCGCTTATCGATGCGCGCTGAAACGCAGGAGTTGCCAATATCAGTATGCACTGCGTAAGCAAAATCAACCACGCTGGCATTGCGTGGTAACTTGATTATATTTCCTTGTGGTGTAAAGACAAAAACCTCTTGAGGGAAAAGGTCAACCTTAAGGTTGTCAATAAAATCAAGCGAGTTTCCCGTTGATTGTTGTAAGTCCAGTAAATCACGTACCCATTCAGTCGCACGGTTTTTAGGGGTAGAATGTGCGCCATCATCAGACTTATATAGCCAGTGTGCGGCAATACCTGATTCAGACATACGATGCATTTGTTCGGTGCGTATTTGAACTTCGATAGGCACACCATAAGGACCTATTAAAACCGTATGCAGGGACTGGTAGCCGTTTGCTTTAGGCAGGGCTATATAGTCTTTGAATTTACCAGGAACCGGTTTGTAAAGGTTATGCATAACACCTAGAACTCGATAACAGGTATCGACATCAATACAATAAATTCGAAAAGCGTAGACATCGAAAATATCCGAAAAAGAAAGATTTTTAGCGTGCATCTTTTTGTAAATGCTATATAAGAATTTTTCTCGTCCTTCTACCTCGCACATGATATTGGCTTGTTTGAGGCGTGTTTTAATCGAATCGTTGATAGTTGCAATGATTTCTTTACGGTTGCCGCGTGCTTTTTTTACCGCATTTTTTAAGATGCGATGACGCATCGGGTACATGGCGATAAAGCATAGTGACTCAAGTTGATGGCGGATGTTATTCATCCCCAGGCGGTTAGCCAGAGGAGTGTATATATCAAGAGTTTCTTTAGCTATGCGGCGTTTTTTATCCGGCCTCATGACGCCTAATGTTTGCATATTATGTAAGCGGTCAGCCAATTTGACCATAATAACGCGTAGATCTTTAGCCATCGCCAGACACATTTTGCGAACATTTTCCGCTTGTGCTTCCGCTTTGGTTTTGCAGTTTAATTGGGTTAACTTAGTGACACCATCAACTAATT
This sequence comes from uncultured Methylomonas sp., assembly GCA_964481455.1. Taxonomy (GTDB): domain Bacteria; phylum Pseudomonadota; class Gammaproteobacteria; order Methylococcales; family Methylomonadaceae; genus Methyloprofundus. Next base: position 26,075 of record CAYZUM010000007.1, read on the forward strand.
CCGCAACATCTCTGCCAAAGAGTTCTTCTATGTCATTTTTTGTGACATCAGTGTCTTCAATAACATCGTGTAGAATAGCCGCCATAATACCATGCACATCCATACGCATTTTTGCGAGGGTAATGGCAACTGAAAGTGGGTGGCAAATATAGGGTTCACCGCTTTTTCGAAATTGGCCCGCATGGTGTATTTTGCCATATTGGTAGGCTTGAAAAACTTGTTCTAAATGACCATTATCAAGATAATTACCTGATAACGCGCATAGTTGGTCAAGCAGAAGTTGCTCAGGAGCTTCCGAGGTAGTTATTTGCACCTGAGCACTCATTTCTTAGCCAGGGGTAGAAAAAGTTAGTTCATTGGGGCCTCTGACCCGATGCAATGATTCAATATTATCGGGTGTGACATGGCCCTCTGCAATTTCTCGTAGTGCTAAAACAGTATCTTTATCGTTTTCTCTGCTAATAAATTCATCAGCCCCTTTTTCTAATTGACGCGCTCTTTTTGATGCCAAAAGAACTAGTTCAAAGCGGTTTTCTATATTATCTAAACAATCATCGATGGTAACTCTTGCCATTTTTATACCTTTATAATGGGTTTTATTGAACAATACCATCGCCAAAAACAAAACTCACCACGAAGGTCATGAAGAAAAACAAAGTGTTACTCATTACAAGAATACCCTCTGCAATAACTATATAACACATTGATTGAAAACAACTTAATGCCCTTAATGTTCTTCATGGTGAAAAATTAATTTCAATTTGGCGAAGGTATTGATTGAAATATTACTATAATTTATAACTATTATATGAAAATTTATCGCACTTAGGAATAGTGATTTAATAAATATCAGTTGTTTTAATGCTTAGAATCATACGTTAGTCGCTGTTTGCTGGAATGGATGAACTTAACAAAGGGCGAGTTGCGTTATCCGGTATTTTGATTATATTGGCGGATAACGTTTTTTTTCGTGTCTATCTTGATACCTGAACTCTGTATTAGTCCTAATAGACGCGCTATCGCTTTGCTCATCCTAGCGTTTTGTAACTGGCATAATTTATGTCATTCACGTTCTTTAGTAAAAAATTGATACGCTATTAACCTTTCGCCTCCAGAGCGGTAATAGCGGGTAGCTCTTTACCTTCTAAAAATTCTAAAAAGGCACCACCGCCTGTTGATGTATAAGATACTTTATCTTTAATGGCATATTTATCAATAGCCGCTAAAGTATCGCCGCCACCAGCAATAGAGAAAGCTGCGCTGTCAGCTATCGCTAGAGCCAAGGTTTTTGTGCCTTCAGCAAATTGATCAATTTCAAACACGCCGACAGGACCATTCCAGACGATAGTTTTGGCTGAGTCTATAATAGCGGCATATTGCTGAGCTGTTTCAGGGCCTATATCCAGAACCATATCATCATCAGCAATATCACCGACTTTTTTAACCGTCGCTTCTGCTGTATCAGAAAATTCTTTCGCACACACCACATCGACAGGAACAGGAATGTCTGAATTATTGGCTTTTGCAGCTTTAATCAATGCTTTAGCATCATCAATTAAATCTGCTTCGTAAAGTGATTTACCAACTGAATAGCCTGCGGCAGCAATAAACGTATTGGCAATACCACCGCCAATAATTAACTGGTCAACTTTGTCTGCCAAAGTTTTTAAGACAGTCAGTTTAGTAGATACTTTAGAGCCGCCCACTATCGCGACAATAGGGCTTTCAGGATTGTTTAGGGATTTTCCCAAGGCATCAAGTTCCGCTGATAATAATGGCCCAGCGCAGGCAATTTTTGCATGTGCAATAACACTATGAGTAGATGCCTGTGCTCTATGTGCAGTACCAAAGGCATCCATGACAAATATATCACAAAGGGCTGCCATTTTTTTGCCTAACTCAGGGCTGTTACTTTTCTCGCCGACATTAAACCGAACGTTTTCACATAAAACAACTTCCCCGGTCTTAATGTCTATACCATCAAGCCAGTCTTTTTCTAAGCGGACAGTTTGGTTTAATAATTCAGCTAAACGTGTTGCAACAGGTTGTAGTGATGCTGCAGAATCAAATTCACCCTCCGTTGGACGTCCTAGGTGAGACATAAGCATAACCGCAGCACCAGACTTTAAAGCAAGTTCTATCGCAGGCAAGCTTGCACGAATACGGATGTCACTCGTTATTTGCCCATTTTTAACGGGAACGTTAAGATCTTGACGGATTAAAATACGTTTGCCATTTAAATCCAGATCAGCCATTTTTTTTATGGACATAGTTATCTCCTTAGTGTGGTGTGTATGGGTTACAATAGACCTATTTAATCCTTAGATTATACCTTAACTCTGTCTCGTGATTAAATTAACACGTCATGAGATTAAACTTGTATAAATAATTTAAGCGTTTAAAAACGAGAAAATTGTGTATTTTTGCATCAAAACAAATAAGTAAACGAGGTTGGTATGGCAATTGATAATCATGAATTTAAAAATGCATTAAAACTTTGGGCGAGTGGCGTGTCGATTGTTACTGCAAATTCTGCAGAAGGGGAGCAGGGCATGACCGCGACTTCTTTTGTAAGTGTATCAATGGATCCACCGCAAATTTTAGTGTGTATAAATGATTCAGCAGAAACAGGCACTGCAATTATGCATGACAAAAAGTTTGCAGTGAGTATTTTAACTGCTGACCAGCAGCAAGCATCTAACGAGTTTGCGGGTGGTAGTAGTATGCAAGAGCGTTTTGCAAATGTTGCCTGGCATAAGGGTGAGTTAGGTTTGCCGGTATTAGATGAAGCACTGGCAAGTATGGAATGTACGGTCGTACAACAAGTTCGTGCAGGTACCCACTGGGTCGTTATCGGGGAAATTCAGAGTACGCAATGCCAATCAGGTGATCCATTGCTGTATTTTAATTCGTCTTACCGAAATGTTGCGAGTTAATTATTTGACTTAATATAGTATAATATATGGGGAGTTGCACGTTCCTAAACAACGCAAGTAGGTGCGAATTCATTCGCATGAAACGTAGCGCCCAAGCCTGCACGAAATATTTAAGCGACAGTAGGGTGAGAAAAGGCCCTTTTCGAACCCATCTCAATAATACATTCACTAGCCTATCTGGTATAGCTTGATGGGCACGCTGTCGCTTTGCCCATCCTACAGATATATTACTTGCTCAAGTTGTTTTGAATGCGTTCTTCTGACTGAACTCTGGAGAGTCAGAGGAAGAGGAGTCATAATGATTAGCGGGAGAGCCGCTTTCTCCTCCCTCAGGTTCCTGATATTTATTCTACTGTTGATTTTTCTAAGCCAGAATAAACCGGGCACCACGCTGTATATCCTGTTGCGACCAATATGAGACCAATAAGTAGTAGCGGAATAGACGCTAAAAATAGCGAGATGAATAATGAGGCACAGCCTGCATAAAGGCGTATCTTTTTTTCTTTTGTGCCCACGTTAATTTCAAATTTCAGCATGCGTTTAAAATCAAAGCTCATGGTTTTACCTATTATTATTTAATTGTATGAGAAGACTGAAAAGTCGGTGTTTAACAATATCAAATATACAGGGCTAGCAAAATTGTGCAAGTTTAGGGTGAAAAAAAGTGAGAAACAGGCATCTTTAATTTTGTAACCGTTCACGTACCCTACTAAATTAAGCGATTAATTTGACAGGCTCGGTTATTGTTTCGGCTGGAAGCAATGATCTCACCGTTCGCTTAATTTTACTCCTACTTCATGAAATTATGGCATATTCCCCAT
>CAYZUM010000008.1:0-28119 GCA_964481455.1 uncultured Methylomonas sp.
AACGCTCTCGCGGCAAGCTCCATACTTTCAGCGTTAACACAATAAGTACCTTGATGACTGAGTGCGCAAACATCAGCCAATAACCCTGCAATCCCTTTAGCACGTATTAAGCAATGATCAATAGCATCTACGCCATAACCTTGATAACGCGCCTCAAACAGTTCATTTCCTACTTGTTCTGTTGTTTTATCGACTAATGCCATGACTACGCCACCTCCATGCAAGCAAACTTAATCACACAGTTTTCATATTGCAATGCTTGGTCAAAAGATACTCGCTCAGCAATTAGCTTTTTTGCCTTGTTTAAAACATAGACATTAAAGCGGCTGTTTCGGCTAAGGTCGTTGGTGATATCTTGCAACATGCGTACAAGTTCAATGGTATCTTGTGCCGCCGTCAATCTATTATTTTGAGTGCTTATGTTTTCAAAAATAGCTAAAGAATGACCAATAATTTCATGCTGTTTTTTAAGTGATTGATGCTTGATCGGGCTAACGCTTATCTTTTTCACGGCTGGAGCTGCACCCGCGTTATACGCTTCCCGGTATTCTTGAATAATGGTAACAAGTTCGGTTACGGTTAATTCAGGCAGTGGTTTACCTATCTTTTCGATAAAACGGACTAGGCCATCCGTAAAATGACTATTACTGTCGGCAATACTGCCAATGATTGAAGAGAGGTCTATTACTCGATGTTCCAGTTTTTGTAGTATGTTGATTTTATTATCTATTTTTGATTTCGATAAAATTAAGTTTACCTTTAAAATCAATGCACTAACTTTTATTGCAACAAAATCTAGGTGCCTTCAAGCCCAGATATAGCTGGAAACTGGAACATCGAGTATTAATTGTTCCTCTGTATCGCTAACAGAAATGATGGGGGGATTTTGAGTAGGGTTATTCATGGTTTAATTCCTTGCTGGAGTTTAAACCACCGCTTTTTGTTTCGAATCGTTGGGCGGTGGGCTGTATCAAGTTCGAAATACCGCGCAAGGCAGCGGCCAACCTTTTAAGGGGTTGCTCAATACAGCCCACCATAAAGGAGTGAATACGGATTAATCCCGTATTACTAAATAATAGGCATAAAAAAACCACTGTAGAAAGTGGCCTCTTCCGGCCTTGCTTCGGGTTTCGAATCCCGTCCCTTGAATGTGTCAAGGGCAGCACCAGAATAATACTGTGGTGATTATTTGTAAAGGGTTTTATAATATTTGTGTGCATTGTGTGAACCAGGGAAGAATAAGCCGCCTGAAATGTTGTGGTTTCAGGCGGCTTAGTGTTTAGGTTTGCGAATATAGCGCGCTAGGAGGTGGAACCGTTACGGACGTTATGCTCATGGCTGCTTCTGCTGGCAGTTGAGCGCCACTTGTCGCTATATTAGCCCTTCCAAAGGAGCCATTTCTAACTTTATCTCTAAGATTTGCAAGTCCACGGCTTTCGTTTTACTGCTCAGAATCTCTCGATGGAGCAATAACACGCTAAGCTGCTTAAATGATTGCTCGTCTGCTTCTACGTCACGCGGGTAAATACCCATATTCTCTATTTGTACGCAAAAATCGACACGTTGACACCGGAAATTTTCAAGTTCATCATGTTCCATTTCAAGCCTTTCTTGCTCGGTATTTTTTTTAACTGACAGCCTAATGGATGGGTCATTGTGCCGCCTCCTTATTTTTTTCATCCATCCAGGCGTAAACGGCGCTTGATCTCCACGCCGTGATATTGTCAGATAGTTTGACTGGCGCTGGAAAAGTTCCATCTTTTACTTTGCGCCATACTGTTGAGGGTGAAAAAGGAATAATAGAAGTGAGGTATGCCATTCTAAAATATTCCTCTTTCGGTAATGTGCTGGGCTGATGTGTTGTTTTTGATTTTTGTTTGTTCACGTTATCACCTGATGATATGGGTTGAAGTCAGGTGATAGAGTAAGCCTGTTTTTTATAAATATGTCGCTATAGAGGTTTCATAACCACTATAGCGGGTATTTCTATTTTCCTAATAAATCAAATGCACTCTTGAGATGGCGTTTTATGGTACTTTCACTTGCCTTACCTTTAAGCTTATCAGCTATTAACTCAAGTTTTTTAGCTAAACCTCTATCATTAGGGGATATTCCTTGATTTTCACATAGCGCATAAATTATAGTAAGCAACGTATTTTTTCTCGCGTATCAAGTGACCTTTCAGGTTTAGCATCAGTCATTGGCTCATTTAATGACTCTTTAGCTTTAATATCTTCCACTGGTTCATTAGGTGGCTGTTCTGCCTTTGTATCTTGCGCTGATTCATTGAGCGGCTTTTCACCTTTAATATCTGGCTTTTGATCTTCTGGGGTATCACTTATTAAGTCGTTAAAAAGTTCAGCATCATAATCGTTTAATATCGCAAATTTTGCAACCTCCTCCAAACTCAATTCCCATGACATATCAATTACTTTGTTGGTTGCCTTAATCCCATCATTTTCTTTAGAAAATTCACCACAATCTTTGCTATATGGAATATGTGTTGATGGGTTTCTAGGGTCTATGTCTCCAGTTAAAACAGCATCAGCAAACATTTTCCATTCACTAACCAAACATGTTGGAATATGTAGGTTTACACGGCTACCTATAAATAACGCGGCTTCAAACAAAGAAATGTATTCATAATCATTATTAAGTTCTTCTAAAGCCTGTGTATCTAAAATTAAGTGGCCATCATCAATGGGGTTGCCCTCCCGTTGTTCTCCATCTATCAAAGGCCACTCGGTCTCAAAGTAAAGTCCGCTGTTTAATTCTTTTAAAAAAGATTTTGCAAAATTATCATAATAGATTTCTGCTGATTTATTGATACTATCTTGCTGAGCATTGTCTTGATCCATAACTACCTTTCTCAATTACCCTTTCAAAAAAGAAAACCGCACCAATTGGTGAAAGGTGGCCAACTTTTGCCCCGTCGGGCTAGGTGCGGTTTAAACTGAAATATTCAGTTAATAAACGGCGACAAGTGCCGTTGTATTTTTTTCCTGGTTGACAGGAACCAGAAGAGAAAATATTTTTAGAAAACCATAACTGAATGTTTTATATAAAATAAATAAATCCGGTGTTTTTTTTATTATTTTTACTGGTTGACAATAGAAAAATAACTCCATCACCCTGTTTTTTGCTGAAAAGGAATAACATTATTAGCCAGGCGTAAACTGTCCAGGTAATTAGCCCACCACTGCATCATTTTTACTCTTTCCGGCAAGTATTGCGCTCGATGATAAGCAGCTCTTACACTGTCGCGCTCACCATGTGCTAGCTGCCTCTCTATTGCATCAGGGGAAAAGATATGAGCTTCATTCAGTCTTGTTGAAGCCATCGCTCTAAAGCCGTGTGCTGTCATTTCTTTACCTGTGTAACCCATACGCCTTAATGCGCCTGTAATGGTATTTTCAGACATCGCCCTGTCTTTAGGTTCTGACACTAGGGAATACATACCGCTCTAGTCATGTGAGTTACTGTATTTCTATTGCCTGGCTAGATAAAGGGATAATGTGCTCATCCTTCATTTTCATTTTTTCACCAGGTATGCGCCACTCCTTATCCTCTAAGTTGATTTCTGACCATTCAGCCCGCCTGACTTCACCAGGTCTTAACATTACAAAGAAAGAAAGCTTTAATGCGCATTGAGTAACAAAGCCCCCTGTATAGCCATAAGAAGCGCGTAAGATTTCACCTATCTTTGCAGGTTCAATAATGGCCGCGTGATGGGAGACGATAGCAGGAGTCAGTGCTCCTTGTAGATCGGGCACAGGATTTCTATTTGCTCGACCTGTTGCTATTGCATAACGGAAAACCTGGCCAATAATACGCTTTACCGTATGTGCCAGATCATTTGCACCACGGCTTTCAATAATTCTTAATACCTTTAATATTTCGGGTGCTTCGATACTGGCCAAGGACTTCTTACCTAACCAGGGGAAAACATCCTTATCTAAAAACCGTAAGACTTTCTTAGCATGACCTTCTGATTTACTGGTCATGTGCGTGTTGTGCCATTCCCTGGCTATGATTTCAAAGCTGTTGGCCAGTTCCCCGCGTTTAGTTTCTTTTAAAGCCCTTTTGGTTGCTGATGGGTCAATTCCTTTTGCTAAGCCTTTTCGTGCTTCCTCGGCTTTGGTTCGTGCCTCAGATAATGAAATGTATGGATATTTCCCTAAAGATAAAGTTTTTTGCTTACCTTCATATCTATAGGCCATTTGCCACAACTTGCCACTTGGCACAGTGATAAGTAAATATAGTCCTTCACCATCAATTAGCTTCCTTTGCTTATCTGATGGTTTTGCTTTTCTTATAGTCGTGCCAACTAGCATGGCTTGCCCCTTATTTAATAAGCTCTGTAGGTATATTTGTTGGTATTTCACCTTTCAATAATAGGAATACCAACAAAAATACCAACATATTGTGGGTCTTTCATGGGTTCCCATGATACAGCATAAGACATAAAAAAACCCGCTAAGCCTTTCAGCTTGCGGGTTTAAATACCGTATGACACGGCATGATTCTATAATTTGGTGCCGATGGCCGGATTTGAACCGGCACGACTTCCGTCACCACCCCCTCAAGATGGCGTGTCTACCAATTTCACCACATCGGCATTATTTATTTAGGGCGTTACGACTTCATCTTCAATAACAACTATTTCATCAGAAACTTGTGGTAATGCTTCCTCAACAGGAATGTCTATAACAGACTGATCCTCTTCAATGATAACCTGTTCATCAATAATCTGAGGCAATTCTTCTTGAACAGAAATAGGTGTTGCAACAATAGGTTGCTCACCTTCAATCGTAGGTACTTCCAATTCAACCTGGTCAACAATAGACGCATCCATAATATCTGCATCACTGCCTACATTTCCGCTTAACACTGCTAAACTCAAACTTGTCGAGAAAAAAACAGCTGCTAATACAGCCGTTGTTCTAGATAAAAATGAAGCTGAGCCTTGTGCACCAAATACTGTACCTGATGAACCACTACCAAAAGCAGCGCCCGCATCAGCACCTTTTCCATGCTGCATTAAGACTAACCCAATAACGGCTAAACCGACTAAAACATGACCTACGATAATAACTTGATACATTTTATTTTTGAAATGAAGAGTAAATCTTTAAAAAAGAGTCCGCACTTAACGAATCTCCACCCACTAAAGCGCCATCAATATCAGGCATTGCAAACAAAGCTTCAGCATTTTGTGGCTTTACACTACCACCGTAGATAATCTGAATATTTTCAGCAATTTGCTGGTTTTTTTCTGCTAACAATTGACGAATATAGAGATGTACTTCTTGCGCTTGTTCAGCTGATGCTGTTAGTCCTGTCCCTATAGCCCATACAGGCTCATAAGCAATAACAGCATTTTGAAAACTTTCGATACCTGCAAAATCAATGACTGCATTAAGTTGCTTTGCAACAACGTCAAAAGTGATACCTTGCTCTCTATCTTCAAGCAATTCACCAATAGCAAGAACAGGGACTAAATTTGCTTCTAGCGCTTGTTGAAAGCGTTGTGCTACAGTAGTATCGGTATCTGCATAGTTTGCTCTACGCTCTGAATGCCCAACTATCGCATATTTGCAATTAAAGTCTTTGAGCATCACTGCTGCTATTTCGCCTGTATAAGCGCCTTCTGCATGCGTTGCTACATTTTGCGCACCACAGCTAATGGTTGTCTCGGCTAAACGTTGACTTACTTCAGGTATATACAAAAAGGGAGGACAAACAGCTAGATCGGCATCTTCCACAGGCAATGCTGCAATCAAATCATCAACAAGCTTTTGAGCACTTTGATGATTAATTTTCATCTTCCAGTTGCCAATAACAAGATTTCTACGCATCACGAACTCCAGAATTAAATAAACCGCTTATCATAACTATAATGCAATACTATTTCAAGCAGTGATTGCATTCTTCACATCATCCACTAAAGAATGAGCATATTCATTTACTTTATTTTCATCCACTCCCTCTACCATCACTCTTATTAGAGGCTCTGTTCCAGAAGCTCGAAGCAATACACGTCCTTTATCACCCAAAGCGTTCTCAACTAATTGAACAGCTTTTTGAATCGCATCATTTTCATCAAGATTTACTTTTCTACTGACTCTTATATTGAGTAAAATCTGTGGATATTTACTCATTTCGGATTTTAGTTCATAGAGAGATTTTCCGGTTTTATGCATTTCTGCCAGTACTTGCAATGCCGCGACGATCCCATCACCCGTTGTCGTTCTATCTAGACAAATTATATGCCCAGAACCTTCACCACCTAATATGCTGTTATGTTGCTTCATTAATTCCATTACATAACGATCGCCCACATTAGCACGCAGTAAATCAAGATTTATTTTCTTAAGTGCATGCTCCATACCTAGGTTGCTCATTAAGGTACCCACCACTGGCCCTTTGAACAACTCTGTTGCTTTACGGGCTTTAGCAATAATAAAAATTAATTCATCCCCGTCAACTACTTCACCTTTATCATCCACCATGATTAAACGATCCCCGTCGCCATCCAGAGCTATCCCCAAGTCTGCACGAAACTCGATAACAGCTTCTTTTAAATTCTCAGGCTTTGTAGCACCACAATTTTCGTTAATATTCAAGCCATCAGGGTCAGACGCAATTGTAATAACTTCTGCGCCTACCTCAGTAAAAACATGCGGTGCAATATGATAAGTCGAGCCATTAGCACAATCGACAACAATTCTAAGTCCGTTAAAATCAATACTTGCTGGAATACTAGCCTTACAAAATTCTATATATCTTCCAGCTGCATCAGGTAAACGCTTTGCCTTTCCCAATTTATCAGATGCAACTGTCGTCATAGGCTGATCCAGGAAGTATTCAATTTTATACTCTAACTTATCAGCTAGCTTTGTTCCTTCAGTCGAAAAGAATTTAATACCATTATCATAATAAGGATTATGTGAGGCGCTGATGACAATGCCAGCCTTTGCACGCAATGTGCGTGTTAAATAAGCAATACCTGGTGTAGGCATAGGCCCTAACAAACTAGTATTAACCCCAGCCGCTGAAAGCCCTGCTTCTAAAGCCGACTCAAACATATATCCAGAAATTCGGGTATCTTTGCCCACCAAAACAATGCCATTCCCTTCTTCAGCAAACACACGCCCTGTTGCCCAGCCTAATTTGAGGAAAAAATCCGGAGTAATCGGCGTCTCACCAACAGTGCCACGTATACCATCAGTTCCAAAATATTTCTTTTTCATCTATGTTCCTTGTTGTCCATTACAAAAAAAGGGAGGAGCATTGGCTCCTCCCTTCTTTAAGTCTAGCTATAAATAGTTGCTAATCAACCTGACTCCGCTGCATTTGCACTTGTGGTATCGGCATTCTGCTGTTCAGCAGAGCTTTCAGCTCTGGCACCACGACTAGGCGGTGCATCATCATCCCAACCTTGAGGATCCCTAACAGGCTTACGCATCATTAAATCTTCTATCTGATCTTTATCAATGGTTTCATATTTCATTAATGCATCTGACATAGCATGTAAAATATCTTCATTATCTTTGAGGATTTTTTCGGCACGCTCATAGTTTTTGTCAATAATAGATCGGATTTCTTCATCAATTGTATGTGAAGTTTCATCTGCAACACTTTTATGCTGAGTAACCGAGCGTCCCAAGAAAACTTCTCCCTCTTCCTCACTATAAGCTAAAGGCCCCAGACGTTGCGACAAACCCCACTTGGTTACCATATTCCGTGCAAGCTCTGTAGCACGCTCAATATCGTTAGAAGCACCAGTGGAAACCTGCTCCCAGCCAAAAATCTGCTCTTCGGCAATACGCCCACCATACAAGCTGGAAATCATGCTATCTAACTTACATTTACTAGCACTGTACTGATCCTTTTCAGGCAAGAACATAGTCACACCCAAAGCACGCCCACGTGGCATAATGCTAACTTTATAGACTGGATCATGTTCAGGTACAATTTTACCAACTATCGCGTGTCCCGCCTCATGATAGGCAGTCATTTTCTTTTCTTTTTCATCCATCACCATGGAACGCCTTTCCGTCCCCATAATAATCTTATCTTTGGCCTTTTCCAAGTCAGACATACTAACCAGACGCTTGTTCATTCTGGCAGCAAACAAAGCCGCTTCATTAACTAGGTTAGCCAAATCAGCCCCGGAAAAACCAGGCGTACCCTGAGCAATATATTTTACTTCTACATCATCAGCTGCCGGGACTTTAGCCATGTGAACTGTCAGAATTCTTTCCCGCCCTTTTATATCAGGCAAACTCACAGTAATTTGCCGGTCAAATCGCCCAGGGCGCAATAACGCGGCATCAAGCACGTCAGCTCGATTAGTTGCGGCAATAACAATAACGCCTTCATTGCCTTCAAAACCATCCATTTCAACCAGCAACTGATTTAAAGTTTGCTCACGCTCGTCGTTGCCTCCCCCTAAACCTGCTCCTCGTTGCCGGCCTACGGCGTCAATTTCATCAATAAAAATAATACACGGTGAATGCTGCTTTGCTTGTTCAAACATATCTCTAACACGCGACGCACCGACACCGACAAACATTTCGACAAAATCAGACCCTGATATTGTGAAAAAGGGAACCTTTGCTTCTCCTGCAATCGCTCTCGCTATTAATGTTTTTCCTGTTCCAGGAGGCCCTATCAATAAAGCACCACAGGGTATTTTGCCACCTAATTTCTGGTATTTCGCTGGATCCTTAAGGAAATCCACCATTTCTTCCACTTCTTCTTTCGCTTCATCACAACCAGCAACATCAGCAAAAGTCACTTTAATCTGGTCTTCTTCAAGCATACGCGCTTTACTTTTGCCAAAGCTCATTGGGCCGCCCTTACCTCCCAAACCACCTTGCATTTGACGCATAAAGAAAATCCATACCCCAATCAACAAGATCATAGGAAACCACGAGATGAAGATTTGCATCAGCATAGATTCCTCGGCGGCAGGGCGCGCTTTAATCGTTACACCATTAGCCAGTAAATCATCAACAAGATGTGGGTCATTAGGCGCATAAGACGTAAATTTCTGACCACTTTGAAGTGTTCCTTTAATTCCATTTTCATCATTCAGAACAACCTCCTGAACTTGCCCAGCTTGTACTGCATCAATAAATTGTGAGTAGGACAGAGCGGAGTCTTTTTTTCCATCCTGAGGACCAAAATTATTAAATACAGACATCAAAACCACAGCAATGACAACCCATAAAAGTATATTTTTAAACATATCGTTCAATTCTTTGCACCCAACCGAAGCCGGCCCTTTCCAAAAAAAAGAGTACATATCAGAGCTCATCACTCTAATTTATCACTCATTACCCAGCTTAAAAAAACCAGGAGCTATAAAAATACAATAGGGGCTATTATTGCTTTTTAAAGCCCTTTCCTAAAATATAAACTTCATTACTACGCGCTCTGGAAGATTTTGGTTTCCTGATCAAAACCTTTTCAAATGAGCCTGCTACTTGTTTTTTATATTCGTCAAAACCTGCCCCCTGAAATGCTTTAACTAAAAAAGACCCGCCCTCAACCAAAATGGCTTGCGCTGTTTCTAGCGCTAGCTCACATAAATACATAGCACCTGGCTGATCAATTGCCTTATTCCCACTCAGATTAGGAGCCATATCAGAAAGAACCACATCAATGGGGACACCGCCTAATATATTCTGTAGCTGTTCGTATACTTCATTTTCTCTGAAATCGCCCTGAATAATATCTACACCTTCAATAGGATTAATCTCTAAAAGATCAAGTGCAATGACTTTTTGTTTTTTTCCAACTATATTGCGTACATATTCGGACCACCCCCCTGGGGCTGCACCTAAATCGACAACATTCATACCCGAGGTGACCAACTTATCTTTTTCTATGATTTCAATCAATTTGAAAGTAGATCTGGAACGATAACCCAAGGCTTTTGCTTTCTTGACATATTCATCATTAAGATGCTCTTGCATCCATAGATTACTACTTTTACTTCGCGCCATATATTTAGTGTAAAATTAAACTCATTATTTATCATTAAGGAAATACCGAGTGAATTCAGAACAACTGAAACAAATGAAAACAAAAGCCCATGATTTAAAGCCTGTCATCATGATTGGGCAGGCGGGCCTAACAGAAGCAGTCAGTAAAGAAATAGAACTTGCACTTGACACTCACGAGCTGATCAAAATTAAAATTCGTGCTGAAAGAGGTGAACGCAAACAAATTCAACAACAAATCTGCTCAGAAACTAACGTAGAACTCATTCAGAGTATAGGTCAAATTATTGTTATTTACCGCAAAAAGCCTGAATTAGCTAAGAAAAAGCCAGCACCTCATACACGAAGAAGGGATGGCACGCGCTAAAGAAGACTCACTTTGGAGAGGCAATCACTATCACCTCATATGCAACAAAATTTCCTACAATAACCTCACAAACACTACACCAAATTCTTACAACACTAATCTGTCGTATTACACATTATGCGTCCCTATCCGGACACACATAATGGCTTTTTAAGCTAACTCGCTCTCAATAAACCTCTTAAATGCAACCTTTTAATGAGGACATAACAACAACTCTCGCCCCAAAGCTCTAGGACCTTGAAAGCATTAAGATAGCGGAGTAAAAAAACAGGTTTTTTTACTCTTCAAACAAACAGCCCATGACTTAGAGATCATTAACTGGATAAAAAGCCGCCCAAAACAAGTTTTAGACTCCAGCTTGATCCATTTGTTGAATACTTTCACAGCAGGGTTGTTCAATTATGTATAATCCCAAGCAGGGATTGGAAACAACTTTACATAGAAGCAAGGATTTAATAATACCCGAAAGTATGGCGCAGCATTTTGGCTTCACAGACGTGTTAGGAAAACAGTCGCATAGCAGGCAGGCTGCGTAATTGGGTGGCAGATCAAACCTGTGGTTTTAATCTTCTCCCTATTACGTTAACCCCTTATATCTCGGACTATTGCATAACTTGTAACTAAACAATAATCACAGGTTTGGCCCACTACCCGTAATTTTTTCTAGCGCGGCTGTGGAGTCAAAAACAAGTCAGGCTCGGATATTATTGAATTCTCGTTCGACAGCATCCTTACTTAGGTAACGCGCAATAAATAACCTACTCATATTGCACAGGATTTTTGTTTGCCTTCCATTAGTAGAAATAGGCGCATAGCTGGCTACGTAACTATTTCTGCAACGCTGAAGACGAACAAAAAGACTAGCAAGATGGGTGGGTGTTGCGAGTTGCCTTACTTTAGGTTGGTCATTATTTTTCGCACGTCGAATCTATCAGAGATAGATTCGCTATCTGGCTTCAGCAAAAAAAAGGCCAAACGCCGATATATTCTATTACCCAGCCATTCAACCCATGATTACGACGCAATCTAAAATAACCTTACTAAATATATTTTATAGATAAAATTTCGTAATCCACCCCTCCACCAGGAGTCTTGACGGTAACAACATCTTCTTCTTCCTTACCAATTAACGCTCTGGCAATTGGCGAACCAACAGAAATACGTCCTTCTTTAATATCTGCTTCATCCACCCCCACAATTTGGTATATCACTTTTTTCTCAGAGTCTAAATCTTCAATTTCTACCGTTGCTCCAAAAATCACTTTCCCTTGCGCATCTATCGTTTTCACATCTATAATTTGCGCATTGGATAATTTTGCTTCAATTTCGTTGATCCGCCCTTCCGCAAAACTTTGTTGCTCACGCGCCGCATGGTACTCTGCATTTTCTTTTAAATCACCATGTGCCCTTGCCGTTGCTATCGCTTCAACAATACGGGGTCTCACTACCGTTTTTAGCTCATCTAACTCAGCATGTAACTTATCAGATCCCGTAACAGTAAGAGGTACTTTATCCATCTAAAACTCCAAGCTTAAATAATTAATAATATTTTAGGACTTATCATTCACAAAGCAACAAACAGAATACTTTGGCGCGTCTAAGTCACAGCTACTATGTGTAAAATAACCTATTTTGTAATTTATAAATCAAACAGGTGTCAGTGCTACACCACTTTTGTAGTAACCACTCGCCTCCCTCCTTAGCAAGGAGAATTAGGAAGTTTAATGAGCAATAACTCCTTTTCAAACCTCTGCTTTTCAAAGGGAGGTGTACGATTACCTTTATGCACTAAGGGAGCTGGAAATAAATAAACGCCCAATATTGGGCAGTATTTTTGTTCGTCTTCAAGGCGTAGTAACAGGCGCATAGCTCGCTACGAAACGGTTACTACAACGTAGAAGACGGACAAAAAGACCCGCAATCTTGGATGATGTGTGTTTCCATCTCCCTCAGGCAACTCGCAATCAATAACCCACCCATCTTGCCTGTCTTTTTATCCGTCTTCTGCGTTGCAGAAATAGCTACGTAGCCTGCTATGCGCCTATTTCTACTAATGGAAGACAAACAAAAATCCTGCGCAATATGGGGTGTTATTTATGGCGCGTGACCTAACGTTAAACATAAAATAAACTCTCTATCATTCTATTACTTACCCACCTCCCAATGTATCAATACTGAGTGGATAGCTGCACTAGCCCCTATGCGCTTATTGAGGTTTAGCTTGTTAATGCAGCGTATTATGCAAATCTTGTAAACAATTTACATCACCCGCATCTAATTCTCCCAAAGCAAAGCACGCTGCTTTTGCACCAGCCATAGTCGTGTAATAGGTAACATGATGCTGTAAGGCTTCTCTACGCATGGTGAAGGAATCCGCAACGGCTTTAACACCATCAGTCGTATTGATAATTAATTGAATCTGATCATTTTTAATCATATCAACTGTATTTGGACGCCCTTTATTGACTTTGTCAACGACATCACAAGCAATACCGGCATCTTCAAGCACTTTTGCTGTGCCTTTAGTCGCCACAATTTCATAATTTTTGGCAATCAACATTTGAGCAATTTCAACTACCTTAGGCTTGTCAGCCTCACGAATACTCATTAAAACTTTACCATTTAGGCTTAAATCCACACCGGCTGCACGCTGGGATTTAGCAAACGCCTCACCAAACGTTTTCCCTACCCCCATCACTTCACCTGTTGATTTCATTTCAGGTCCCAGTAGAGGATCAACGCCTGGAAACTTAACAAAGGGAAAGACTGCCTCTTTAACAGAATAATAACCAGGAATACATTCTTTAGTCATTCCCTGTTCTTTCAGTGTCTTACCAACCATACACAACGCTGCTATTTTAGCTAATGGATAACCCGTTGCTTTTGAAACAAACGGTGCAGTTCTTGATGCTCTGGGATTGACCTCTAATACATAAATCGTTTCACCCTGAATAGCAAACTGAGTATTCATCAGCCCGCGCACACCTAGAGCCTCTGCCATTTGTGTCACTTGCACACGCAATTGATCTTGCAAATGCGACGCTAAATCATAAGGAGGAATTGAACACGCAGAATCTCCCGAATGCACACCCGCCTGCTCAACATGCTGCATCAAACCACCAATCAATAAAGTTTCACCATCATAAATTGCATCAACATCCATTTCGACAGCATCATCCAGAAACCGATCAAGTAATACTGGCGAATCATTGGAAACACTGACGGCCTCTTTCATATAACGTTGCAAGCCCTCTTCGTTATAGACTATTTCCATCGCACGCCCCCCCAACACGTAAGACGGGCGCACGACTAATGGATAACCAAGTTCTTTTGCTGCGTTGACAGCCTGTTCCGTTGAGCGCGCAGTCGCATTAGGAGGCTGTTTTAACTTTAATTTTTCAATCAACTTCTGAAAACGTTCCCTATCTTCCGCCAAGTCAATCGCATCAGGCGAAGTACCAATAATCGGCGCACCTGCTGCTTCAAGCGCGCGCGCTAATTTCAGCGGTGTCTGACCACCATACTGGACGATCACACCCTTGGGCTTTTCCAGATCAATAATTTCCAGAACATCTTCCAGTGTCACCGGCTCAAAATATAAACGATCAGAGGTATCAAAATCAGTTGAAACGGTTTCTGGATTACAATTCACCATAATGGTCTCATAACCTTCTTCACGTAATGCTAAAGCGGCATGTACACAGCAGTAATCAAATTCAATACCTTGCCCAATACGGTTCGGGCCGCCGCCTAAAATAATAATTTTCTCTTTATCTGAAACCCGTGCTTCACACTCTTGCTCATAGGTCGAATATAAGTACGCGGTATCCGAAGAAAACTCAGCAGCACAAGAATCAATACGCTTATAAACTGGACGAATATTATATTTATGTCGGGTATTACGAATGTCAGACTCTTTGGTATCTAGTAACTTTGCCAAGCGCGCATCAGAAAAGCCTTTTTGCTTTAACTTAAAAAGCTCAGCTTCTTTTAAGGTCGCTAATGTTTTACTCGCCAAAGACTTTTCCGTTAACACTAAATCTTCAACTTGCGCTAAAAACCACGGATCAATTTTACTGGCTTCATGCACTTCATCAAAATCCATACCACTCCGAAATGCATCCGCTACATACCATAAACGATCAGGTCCGGGGTGACGCATTTCCCGCTGCATTATATCTTCTGCATCAGGCTCGGAAAAATCAACAATTTCATCCAGGCCATCAACACCAATCTCAAGACCACGCAATGCTTTTTGCAAAGACTCTTGAAAGGTTCGCCCTATTGCCATCACTTCGCCTACTGACTTCATTTGTGTTGTCAGACGGCTATCAGCCTGAGGAAATTTCTCAAATGTAAAACGCGGTACTTTAGTAACAACATAATCAATAGTCGGCTCAAATGAAGCAGGTGTAGCTCCCCCTGTAATTTCATTTTTTAGCTCATCCAGGGTATATCCTACTGCCAGTTTAGCGGCAACTTTAGCAATTGGAAAACCGGTTGCTTTTGAGGCTAATGCTGAAGAGCGAGAAACACGTGGATTCATTTCAATAACAATCATCCGGCCATCTGCAGGATTGATAGCTACTTGCACATTAGAGCCTCCCGTATCAACCCCAATTTCGCGCAACACCGCCAAAGAAACGTTACGTAAAATCTGATATTCTTTATCGGTTAATGTTTGTGCCGGAGCGACGGTAATTGAATCACCCGTATGCACACCCATTGGGTCAAAATTTTCAATGGAACAAACAATGATGCAATTATCATTGCTATCACGCACCACTTCCATTTCATATTCTTTCCAACCTAAAACGGATTCTTCAACCAGCAATTCATTCGTTGGTGATAAATATAAACCTCGCTCACAGATTTCAATAAATTCTTCTTTATTGTAGGCAATTCCACCGCCACTGCCGCCCATCGTAAAGGAAGGACGAATGACGGTTGGATAACCCACGTCTGCCTGTGCCGCAAAAGCTTCTTCCATAGAATGTGCCGTTTTAGAGCGAGCAACTTCAAAACCAAGCCTGCCCATTGCCTGATTAAACAATTCCCTGTCTTCCGCCATGTTGATAGCTTCTTTTGTTGCCCCAATCATTTCCACGCCATATTTTTCTAATACACCGTGTCGATCTAAATCTAAGGCACAATTAAGCGCGGTTTGCCCACCCATGGTCGGCAATACAGCATCAGGCTTTTCCTTTTCTATAATTTTTTCAACCGTCTGCCAATCTATAGGTTCAATATAGGTGGCATCTGCCATATCAGGATCCGTCATAATTGTGGCCGGATTAGAATTGACCAGAATAATACGATAACCTTCTTCGCGTAATGCTTTACACGCTTGCGTTCCTGAATAATCAAACTCACAGGCCTGGCCAATCACAATAGGGCCTGCGCCTAATAATAAAATGGAGTTTATGTCGGTTCTTTTTGGCATATTAATGTATAAGGTCTATTTTAGCTGGCTAGCGTCATCATTTCTATAAAGTCATCAAATAATGACTCGACATCATGTGGACCTGGACTTGCTTCGGGGTGCCCTTGAAAACTCATGGCTGGGATATCAGTACGCGCAATCCCTTGTAAGCTACCATCAAATAAAGAATGGAAAGTCGCGGTTAAATTATCTGGCAAAGTATTCTCATCTACCGCAAAACCATGATTTTGACTACTGATCATGACCCGCCCAGTTGCTTTTTCCTGCACCGGATGATTAGCACCATGATGCCCAAACTTCATTTTTTCTGTTTTCGCACCACAGGCTAAAGCTAAAATCTGATGCCCTAAACATATCCCAAACACAGGAATTTTTTGCTCAAGAATTGTTTTCACCGCTTCAATAGCATAAGTACATGGCTCTGGATCTCCGGGGCCATTCGATAAAAACACACCATCAGGATTCATGGCTAAAACATCCCTTGCAGACGTCATTGCAGGTACAACAGTCACTCGACAACCACGATTGGCTAGTAAGCGTAAGATATTACGTTTAACCCCAAAATCATACGCCACTACATGCTTGTTTAAATTTTCAGCCTGGGTATGGCCCTGCTGCAAATCCCAGATATTTTCTGTCCACTCATAGGATTCTGAAGTAGTCACCTCTTTCGCCAAGTCCATGCCTTTTAAACCAGGAAACTTATCAATAGCTGCTTGCGCTATTTCCTTATCAATGTTTTCACCGGCAATAATACAACCTCGTTGCGCTCCTTTATCACGTAATAATCGCGTTAATTGACGAGTATCAATTTCCGCAATCGCAACAACATTATTATCCTGCAAATAAGCTGATAGGTTTTTTTCTGACCGAAAATTACTGGCCAATACGGGTAAATTACGAATCACCAGGCCACTGGCAAAAACAGCCGCCGATTCATTATCTTCATCATTGGTCCCGACATTACCGATATGTGGATAGGTTAATGTTACAATTTGCTTTGCATAGGAAGGGTCGCTGAGGATTTCCTGATACCCGGTCATGGATGTATTAAAAACCACTTCTCCAGCCGAACAGCCCTCTGCGCCAATCGAAACGCCGTAAAAAACTGTCCCATCTTCTAACACCAGTAGTGCAGGTTTGTTCAAAATAAGCCACCTTAAATGTACAAAACGGGAGGAGCCTTACGACTCATCCCGTTATGAATTAAATTTTTGTGAATATCACTTTTCGAAAATCGAAATAATACCTTAATTTTACTGAATTTTCAGAGAATGGTCATTAAGATTTTAAAATTATTCATTTTGGTTACGCTCATTTAATATCAATAACAAAACAAAACACGGGAGATTTCACCTAAGTATCTCTCTAATTAACGTCATTAACTTACTCTGCCCATCATCGAATAACTCAATATAATTCATCCCTATCTGACATTTGTCCTGAGCAATACGACGCGAATAAATAACTCGACACCGGGCATGCACCCCTTCTTTATGTCCATCCTCATCATGTAATTGCAAAGTCACATCAACAGGCTTAACATCATCAACAAAATCGCCTTGGGGCGTTATTTTATTCCGCTCATCCATACTGCACTGAATTGCAAAACCACCAATGGAAACATTTGAAGTCAATGCAGTGACCAGCTCGCCATTTAAGGGCTTAATATCTACATCCAGACTTGTTATTGCTCTTGGACTTCTTTCTGTATTTAATATCATATGCCAGCCCAGTCAAACGCTATTTAGAGTCAATAGTCTGAGAACTACTAAGGTAACGCGCAATAAATAAACTCCCCATATTGCGCGTTACCTAATATAGTTCAGAACTATTATCCATACTACCTGTATCACTATAATGCATGGCAACACCCGCTTTTAATTGCCTTGCCTTTATTACTTCACAAATAACCACCTGATGATCACCTGCCGTCACTTCATGACTTACTTTACAATCAAAATAAGCCAAGCTTTCTTGCAATATTGGTGCTCCTGATAATGCTACCTCCCAAGTTCCGAGCGACATTTTATCCTCTAGCCCAGGTTGACCAAAGTGAGCTGCCATAGCCATTTGCTGCTGGCTTAAGACATTAATACTACAGACCTTGCCTTGCTTTAGCAATTGGTAGGAATAATGTTTGGGGTTAATACTTAAAGCCAGCAAAACCGGTGAAAAAGAGACTTGCATTACCCATGCAGCAGTAAAAGCATTAGCCTGCTCTCCCTCTGCGACACCTACAACATAGACTCCGTGCGTTAGAAAATCTAGCACACTTTCTTTATCATCCACTGGTCATTCCCCCAAGTCAATACGCATAGATAAATCAATTGCTTGAATATGCTTTGTTAATGCACCTATAGAGATATAATCAACGCCCGTTTCAGCAATTTCTCGAATATTACTCAACATAATATTGCCCGACGCTTCCAGAGTACACCGGCCTGCCACTTTATTCACGGCTTGCTGTATTTGAGCAGCAGAAAAATTATCCAGCAGTATCCGGTCGGGACGCGCTGTGATTGCCTGTTCCAGTTCAGCCATAGACTCCACTTCAACTTCCAGCAACTTATCACTTATTTTTCTTGCCTGCGTAACTGCTTGTGCAATGGAGCCCGCTGCCATAATATGATTTTCTTTAATCAGTATGCCATCATACAAGCCAATTCGGTGATTATAACACCCCCCACACGCTACTGCATATTTTTGCGCATCACGTAAGCCGGGAATCGTTTTACGAGTATCCAGAACTTTGCAATTTGTTCCAGTCACTGCGTTTGCATATAAACGAGCCTTTGTAGCAACGGCTGAAAGAGTCTGCAACAAATTTAGAGCAGTACGTTCTCCTGTTAACAAAGGCCGCGCCAAGCCACTTAGAGCACATAATACGGTACCCGCGGCTAGTGAATCACCTTCTGCAACTAGCCAGTAAATTTTTATATCCGTATTTAATGCAGCAAAAACCGCATTAAACCAGTCTTGACCACAACAAATCATGTCTTCACGAGTCATCACTGTTGCTTCTGCTTTATGGGTTGCAGAAATAATCATCGCAGTGATATCACCGCTACCAACATCTTCGTCAAGAAAAGGTTGTATATTAATTGAGCCTAGGTAGTTCATTGGCAATAAAAACAAGCGTATGCGAAAAAAGGCATAAAGTGAGCCGTCCATAAAAGAGTTTGGTCACGAGCCCATCATTCGCACAAGGCACTTTATTGGGAACATGTCTTAAGGCATTCTTCATATTCAAGCTTGCACTTTTACAGGGCTTCCCAATAGCTAAAAAAATGAAGATGCCTATCTTCGGTTGAAATTATTTCAATGAGTCTAGTTTGCTGCCGACTAAACTTAATAACTGCGTATCATAATGACGCGCTAAAGTTGAATCGGTTGGTCGCTCAGGCAGTGTCGCCTCAATTCCAGCCGTTAGTTGCTGAATAAAATGACGTCTCAATGATGAATCTTCAGGAATACTTGATAAAGGAAGTGATTCCCCTACAGCGTCCTCAATAACACTCGCCTCAGGCTCTTTGACAGCGACCACTTCACTGGCAACATTGCTTACTTCAATTGCTTCTTCGGGCGATATTTCCTGTGCACTCACTGCTACGCCAGAAGAATCTGAAGCAGAATCCTTTCCTTTTTCTCTAATGTACATAAACAGCAATACAGCAATAACAACTACCACAAATATTACCAATTCTATTCCAATCATAAATCCCTCTCTTTATTAATTTTTATTATTAAAAGTAAAAGATTGAGTACAATAACCGTAGACTATTAACTAATCCCCATCACTCACTCAACATTATTCCATATAATAATGCGGATAGTAATAGATTTTTTTTAGATTCTGTCCATTTATGGAATGGAAATTGAATAAGTTGTGCATTATGACGCAGTATTTTTGTTTGCCTTCAAGGCGCGGTAACAGGCGCATAGCTAGCTACGTAACTGTTTCCGCAACGCAGAAGGCGAACAAAAAGACACGTCAGAATGCACACGTTATTTGATTCCCATTCCTATGTCCCGTTTACTATGCAAATCATTAATCACTGGTTGACATCTGCACACAAAGTAAACTCACCAAACTGTGATAAGCGTGATGATGAAAGCGATATTTCATTAATTGTCATTCATTGCATTAGCTTACCTGAAGGGCAGTTTGGCACCCCTTTTATTGAACAACTCTTTACTAATCAGCTTCAAACTTTGGCACACCCAGGTTTTAACGAACTAGGTCAGTTACAAGTCTCAAGTCATATCGTTATTCAACGCGAAGGACAAATTACTCAATATGTCCCTTTCAATCAACGCGCATGGCACGCCGGTGTCTCTGAATATCATGGACGGGCACGCTGCAATGACTTTTCCATCGGTATTGAACTAGAAGGGACAGACTATTTGCCTTACACAAAAAAACAGTACCTCCAATTGAGTACATTAATTCAGTGTTTAATTCAGACTTACCCCAAACTAAGCTTGAGGAATATTACTGGACATTGTGATATTGCTCCCCAACGAAAAACTGACCCTGGGAAGTTCTTTGACTGGGACAAGTTATCTCAACACTTAAATTCCTCAAGGTAATGAGCTTGAAAAGGTCATCAAGGCAACTGTAGTTCGGGATGCAAGGTTAAGTTGGTTTTTTGTCCAGATCAGGTTATGAAAACAGACCCTAGTTTCTCAGGATAAATAAATTCCATATGTATTACGGACAACATCTCTTGGGAATGGAGATTTAATAACGTGTGCATTTAAACCAATACCTTCGCCAAAAACAGAATACACTATGAAGAGCATGAAGAAACTGAAGAAAAACAAATCGTTACCAAACTCTAAGTGAATAACCAAAATAACATCGTAACCTATTGATTAAAAAATACTTCATGCTCTTCATGTCCATCATGGTAAATGATTTTTTTAAACTTGGCGAAGGTATTATTAAACCTCAAGCCATTCAAGCTTTTATTTTAATTTGTAGGTTGTGGGTGAGGTACGAACCCCAACAAGGGATAGCACAAATCGCAAAACCTAGTTGCAGGAATGGGAATAAAATAACGTGTGCATTTGACGCACAGTATTTTTGTTTATATTCAAGGCGTGAACACAGACGCATGGCTAGCGACGCAACTGTTTCCGCAACAAAGAATACGGACAAAAAGACAAGCCAAATTATTGTCACATCCTTACAACAGGGAGAGACCTCTTGCATCAGTAATCTAGCAGCGGCGTCATGTTGAGGCTCGCACTTCAGCCGCAACCTACAGAGAGATTGTGCACATTTCAAGCTCCGGTAAGTGGACGGCAGTCAATGCACATGTTAGGCAACTCGCAATAAATAACCCACCCATCTTGCTTGTCTTTTTGTCCGTCTTCTGCGTTGTAGAAATAGTTACGTAGCCAGCTATGCGCCTATTTCTACTAATGGAAGACAAACAAAAATCCTGCGCAATATGGGTAGTTTATTTATTGCGTGCTACCTTATTAAATTATCTTTCCTTGAAGGGATGTTATCTGGGGAGTTATTTTTCTGAAAGTCTATATCTAAGGATTATGCACAACACAACTTGAACAAAGTTTTAAAGCTTGCGCTGTAGAGTCAATGTTATCCGTGCCATGCGAATGAATTCGCACCTACAAGCAATACCATCGCCAAAAACAAAGCTCACCACGAAGGTCATGAAGAAAAATAAAGTGTTACTCATTACAAGAATACCCCCTGCAATAACCATATAATAAATTGATTTAAAACAACTTAATTCCATTCATATTCTTCATGGTGAAAAATTCATTTCAATTTGGCGCAGGTATTAACAAGTGCAAAATATATTTTGTGCTTGCCCCTAAACCGAAGTAATTTCCTGCTCTTTCTGCATAAAAGATTCATACAGCATAAAACAGACACCCACCGTAATCGCTGAATCAGCAATATTAAACACAGGCCAATGATAAGTATGGTAATAAACATCTAAAAAATCTATCACATAACCATATATGACACGGTCAATTAAATTACCGATAGCCCCCCCCAGAATCAAGCTTAATGAAATGGCTGATAAAGTTTCATATTGCTTTAATTGTTTAATCCAGAAGATAATAGCGATACTAATCGATCCGGCAAGTAGCGTAAAAAACCAGCGCTGCCAACCTCCCGCCTCACTCAGAAAACTGAATGCCGCACCATAATTGCGCGCATAAGTAATGCTAAACCCTGGAAAGACAGGAATAGATTGATACAAGCTCATATTGGTGTCAATCCAGATTTTACTGAGCTGATCAAGAACTAAGATAAGCCCCGATAGCCATAGCCATTTCATCATAATCATTCATTTCTAGTTAATGCAAGAGGGGATGCAATTATACTTCACGCGGCACGCCATCGCTTTGCCCACCCTGTTTTGGAATTTACCTAAATATACCTTACAGATCCCTAGCAAAACA
Organism: uncultured Methylomonas sp.; assembly: GCA_964481455.1. Taxonomy (GTDB): domain Bacteria; phylum Pseudomonadota; class Gammaproteobacteria; order Methylococcales; family Methylomonadaceae; genus Methyloprofundus. Next base: position 22,271 of record CAYZUM010000008.1, read on the forward strand.
ACCATTGCAACAAAGGCATAAAAAACCTGATAATGTATTCAATACCATCGCCAAAAACAAAACTCACCACGAAGACCATGAAGAACATGAAGAAAAACAAAGTGTTACTCATTACAAGCATACCCTCTGCAATAATTACATAACACATTGATTGAAAACAACTTCATGCCCTTAATGTTCTTCACGGTGAAAAATTCATTTCAATTTGGCGAAGGTATTGGTATTACAAGGCCCTTCATTTTCCTGTTCACACCTTTCAGAAGCACCGCATAGAGATCAAGTACTATGCAAACTGCCGAACCTCACCGTCACCTGCCACATTTTCTACACAACGCCCACATAGCTCAGGATGCTCTATATTACTGCCAATATCTTCACGGTAATGCCAGCAACGCACACATTTTTCATGCGCAGAAGCAAGAACTTTTATTTTCACCCCTTCAAGGTCTGTCGTAAGCGCATCACTATCAGCTGATTGCATGGGTAAAACAACCGCTTGCGAGGTGATAAAAACAAAATGCAATTCATCTGCCAACTTATTTAATATAGTTGAATATTCGTCACTACAATACAAAGTCACTTCCGCATTTAATGACGCACCAATAATCCCTGACTGACGCATCTTCTCTAATTCTTTACTCAACGCCACACGTACGGACATGACTGTTTCCCAGTCTGAGTGAGAAATAACAGCATTCTCTTCAAGCGTAAACAAGCCTTGGTACCACTCTTCCAAATGAATTGACTCACTACGCTCACCTGGCATATATTGCCAAATCTCATCTGCGGTATAACAGGTAATTGGCGCCAGCCAACGTACCATCGCTTCCATCACATGATACATTGCCGTTTGTGCTGAACGACGCGCCAGACTATCCCCTTTCACTGTATACTGCCGGTCTTTAATAATATCCAGATAAAAGCCCCCTAGATCCATCGCACAAAAATGGTGAACTTTCTGATTAATCACATGAAATTGGTATTCTTCGTAAGCCTGGAGTACATCATTCTGTATATGATAGGCTCGATCGACTATCCAGCGATCAAGTGCCAACATATCTTCTTCTTTAACACTATGCTGCACTGGGTCAAATCCGTCCAGGTTCGATAAAAGAAAGCGAGAGGTATTTCTCAATCGACGGTAGACATCTGAGGTACGTTTCAAAATTTCATCAGAAACTGTCATTTCCCCCCGATAATCAGTTCCAGATACCCAGAGGCGCAGCACATCAGCCCCTAGAGATTTCATCACAGATTGCGGCGCAACAACATTACCGCGCGATTTAGACATTTTTTTGCCCTCTGCATCAACCGTAAAACCATGCGTTAATACAGACTTATACGGCGCGACTCCATTCATCGCTACCGATGATAATAACGATGATTGAAACCAGCCACGGTGCTGATCCGAGCCTTCAAGATATAAATCAGCGGGGAAACTAAGCGGGTCACGCTGATTTAATACTGCCTCATGCGTAACGCCGGAATCAAACCAGACATCCAGAGTATCCTGCGTTTTCTCATATTGATCCGCTTTATCCCCTAGCCATTCCTCTTTATCCAGCGTAAACCAGGCATCAATGCCCTTTTGTTCTACATGCAGAGCAATATCTTCTACAAGCTTATCAGTTTCAGGGTGCAACTCGCCCGTTTCTTTATTGACGAAGAAAGGAATAGGCACGCCCCAGGTACGCTGCCTTGAAATACACCAATCAGGACGGTTTTCAACCATCCCTTTAATACGCGCCTGTCCCCAATCAGGTAACCATTGAACCTTCTCAATTTCTTGCATGGCTTTTTCTCGCAAATCACCTTGCTCCATGGATATAAACCACTGCGGTGTAGCACGAAAAATGATAGGGGTTTTATGCCGCCAACAATGCGGATAGCTATGTAACATTGCTTCATGGTGCAGTAATTTATGTTTACTCGCTAATACTTCAATCACGTGATTATTTGCAGAGAAAACATGTTCTCCGGCAAATAATTCAGTATTGGGTAAAAAGACACCATTATCGCTAACAGGATTATCAATAGGCAAGCCATAGCGCTGGCCCACTACATAGTCATCCTGACCATGCCCAGGTGCTGTATGTACGGCACCTGTTCCAGCGTCAGCTGTAACATGATCACCTAAAACAATAGGCACTTTTCGGTGATAAAACGGATGCATCAGTAGTTGATTTTCCAAAGCATCACCATTACAGTAGGCTAAGACACGGGCATTTACCATTCCATACCGTTCAACTGCATCGTTCCATAATTGATTAACCAGTACTAAACGCTCTTTTTGCCCATCCTTCTCACATTGTACTACCACATATTCGTACTTAGGGTTTAAACAAACGCCCTGATTTGCAGGCAAAGTCCAAGGAGTTGTTGTCCAGATGACAACTGACAAAGGCCCTTCCCCTTCATGCTCAGGCACATGATGGCAGCTGGAAAAAAACGTCGCTTCATCCAGTACTTCAAAACGCACATCAATCGCTGGCGAATGTTTATCTTCATACTCTACTTCAGCTTCCGCTAAAGCCGAACCACAATCAGTACACCAATGCACTGGTTTAAAACCTTTGCTTAAATGTCCCTTGGCATTAATTTTCCCTAAAGAACGAATAATATTCGCTTCAAACTTATAATCCATGGTCAGGTAAGGGCTTTCCCACTCCCCCAAAACACCCAAGCGCACAAATTCGTCTTTTTGCATTCTGACCTGTTTAGTCGCATATTCCCGGCAGGCTTTACGAAATACTTCGGCAGAAACCTTAGCACCAGCCTTACCCACTTTCTTCTCGACCATTAGCTCTATGGGTAAACCATGGCAATCCCAGCCAGGCACATACGGAGCATCATAGCCTGCCAGAGTTTTTGATTTTAAAATAATGTCTTTCAATACTTTATTGACTGCATGACCAATATGAATCGCACCATTGGCATACGGGGGACCATCATGCAAAATAAAAGGTGGTTTCCCCGCAAATTCAGTGCGAATTTTTTGATATAAACCTGCTTCAGTCCATTTTTTTAAACGTTCTGGTTCACGTTGCGCCAAATTACCTTTCATAGGAAAGGCTGTTTTGGGTAAATTAAGTGTCTTTTTATAATCGATGGTCATTTTTTATTAAATCTGCAATAAGGTCTTAGCTTGAGCAGTATCCAACTGAATCTGCTGTTTTAAATCATCCACTGACTGGAAGCGCATTTCACTTCTTATTTTGTGTTTAAAATGCACTTCTACATATTTCCCATAAATATCCTGATCAAAATTAAACAAATGTGTTTCCAATAGTACTTTTTCCTTGCCATTAACCGTTGGCCTTTCTCCTACATTCGCAACACCACCGATAGGCCGCTCACCTATTCCAGTCATGGTGACTGCAAAAACACCTTGTATTGGGGTGTTTTTGCGTAACATCTGAATATTAGCCGTTGGAAAGCCGATCTTTCGCCCCAGTTTTTCGCCATGAACAACTCGCCCACAAACTGAATAGTCTCGGCCCAGTAAAGATTTAGCTGTCACTAAATCACCACAACTCAGGGCATCTCGAATCAAGGTACTACTCACCCGGCTACCTTTGACAGCATACGACTCGGTATCAATCACGTTGAAATCATATTGCTTTCCTGCTGCCTGCAATAAGGAAAAATTACCACGCCTCGCCTTTCCAAAATGAAAATCATCTCCCACCACTAAATATTTTACATTCAAGCGCTGCACTAATATCTCTTGAATAAAATATTCAGGGTCTAAATCAGCCAATTGCTGGTTAAAGCGACTAATCAAGAAATAATCCACTGGCAAATCAATAATATGCAGTATTTTTTCTCTTAGCCTCGTTAAGCGGGAAGGTGCATTACTTTTTAGAAAAAACTCTAAAGGCTGTGGTTCAAAAACCATGACAACAACAGGTAAGCCTAACAATCTACCTTTTTCAGCTAATTTATTGATAACAACACTATGCCCGATATGGACACCATCAAAGTTTCCTATCGTGAGCACACAACCTTGAGCAAAGTGCTGTAACTGATTAATTCCGCGAATTATCTGCATTCAATTCTGATCAAGAAAAAGAAGTATATTAACATTTTCATAACATAAGGTAACGCGCAATAAATAAACTCCCCATATTGCGCAGGATTTGTATCTGCCTTCGAGGCGTATAAATAGGCGCATAGCAGGCTACGTAACTATTTCTACAACGAAGAAGACGGACAAAAAGACAAGCAAGATGGGTGGGTATGTGTTGCGAGTTACCTTAAGGTAACGTGCCATAAAAAAATCCCCTCTCATACGCAGGGTTTTGCTTGTCTTCAAAGCTTGCCTCGCACTTGTTACCAGAGCGTAAAAAAAGGCGCATGACAGATTCTGTAACAATTTCTACTACACAGAAATCAAACTAAAAGGTTGGGCTCATTATTACCAGTTGCATAGGAATGAGAATCAAATAACGTGTGCATTCTGACGTGTCTTTTTGCCCGCTTTCTGCGTTGTGGAAACCGTTACGTCGCCAGCTATGCGCCTGTTACCGCGCCTTGAAGGCAAGCCAAAAGACTGCGCCATCATTGCACAACTTATTCAATTCCCATTCCATAACAGAGCTACTGTACGCTTGCCAACGCCCCCTGCAGTTCCTTGACTGTTTGTGGCCGGTCAGCAGGTGACATTTGCATGGCCCAGTCAATAATTTCCAGCAGCTGCTTATTAAATTTCCCTGCATGGGCCTTTTGTGCCAATGGAAAGTCACCACTCTCTTTTCGGTCAGGTGCTTGCGGTGGAACACAATAATCCAGACAAGAACGCATACTGGCACCCAAAGCATAAATATCAGAATAGGGCCCTAAAACTCCAGAGGCTAAATATTGCTCTATAGGCGAATACCCTTTGGTAAGAATATAGGCTTTATTTGTGGATTTTACAGGAGGATAAGCCTTTATCGCACCAAAATCCAGTAACATCACATTAGTCCCGGGACGAATCAACAAATTTGCAGGCTTTATATCTAAATGTAATACATTTTGCTCGTGAATTAAGTCTAGCCCATTTAATAGAGCTCCAAAAACTTTCAATAGCCATTCATCATTAATATCAATTTTTTTGTCTTTTAACAATTTATCCAGTGTTATTCCATAACCATAAACCATCACTATATACACGGTAGAATTTGCCTGAAAGAAATTGACTACTTCTACGATGTTAGGGTGCTTAAGTTTAGTCAAAACCTTTGCTTCATCTATAAATAAACTTCGCCCATGTGCAATTAAAGCCTTTGACTCTTCACTATTCGCAACAATGTCATTATTCCAGGTTCGGTGCGCCAATTTACGAGGTAAATATTCTTTTAGTGCCACCTGTACTTGCGTCACTCTGTGCCTGGCTAAGTATACCGAACTAAAGCCACCATGTGCCAATTCCCTTTCAATGATGTAATCATCTACAATTGTACCCATTTGCAAATAATTCCATTGCTTAGGGTAGGTTTTCGGGTCGTAATATTCAGCCATAAAATTACCTTAAAGTTGCCGTTACTTCAATATTGTACCTTGACCTTCTTTGAGAAAAACAAGAGCTAAGCAAAATTGTAAAGAACGGGAATAAAATAACGCGCGCATTTGACGCAGGATTTTTGTTTGTCTTCGAGGCGCGAAAACAGGCGCATAGCGAGTGACGTAACTGTTTCCGCAACAAAGAAGACGGACAAAAAAACAAGTCAAATGCACGCGTTATAAAATTCACATTCCTAAGAAACGTGCATGAAATAACCTGAGCAACTTGCTTGTCTTTTTATCCGTCTTCAGCGTTGTAGAAATAGTTACGTAAGTAATGAGCCAAAAGTTTTCTAACCTTTCTA